>CALEHF010000131.1 GCA_937876125.1 uncultured bacterium | reverse complement strand
CGAATTTCATCGCATGTCGGTGAGTGGGCTCTTTCCAGCCGTCCTGTTTCGGGGGGCGCGCTCTTCTGCCGTCCCCCAGTGGGCGGCAGATTCCCGAAAGGAAAATCACGTGACTCACGACGTTGTCATCATCGGATCGGGGCCAGCGGGCTACACCGCCGCGATCTACACCGCCCGCGCCAATCTCTCACCCAAGGTCTACGCCGGGGTCCAGCACGGCGGCCAGCTGATGCTGACCACTGATGTCGAGAACTACCCTGGGTTTCCCGAGGGGATCATGGGACCCGATCTGATGGAGCACTTTCAGAAGCAAGCCGCCCGTTTCGGTGCGGATCTCACCTTCGAGAACGTGAACTCCGTCGATCTCTCGAATCGCCCCTTCACGGTGGTCACCGATTCAGAAACGGTCCAGGCGAAGGCGCTCATCATTTCGACGGGAGCTTCGGCGCGCATGTTGGGGCTCGAGTCGGAGCAACGTCTCTTGGGTCATGGCGTGAGTACCTGCGCGACTTGCGATGGGTTCTTCTTCAAGGAGAAGGAAATCGCCGTGGTCGGGGGGGGGGATAGCGCCGTCGAAGAGGCGGTCTTCCTGACCAAGTTCGCGAGCAAGGTCACCCTGATCCACCGCCGGGATGAACTGCGCGCCTCGAAGATCATGCAGGACCGTGCGCTCAACCATCCGAAGATCGAGATGGCGTGGAGTTCCGGGATCACCGAAGTGCTCGCAGGCGATGACGGCAAAGTGCGCGCGGTGATGCTCGAGGATCTGAAGACGAACAAAGTCCGCGAGGTGGCGCTCTCGGGCGTGTTTGTCGCGATCGGGCACATTCCGAACACGCAGATGTTCGAGGGACAGCTCGAGCTGCACGACAATGGCTACTTGAAGACCTTCGAGGGGTCACGCACCAGTGTCGACGGCGTGTTCGCTTGTGGCGACGTCCAGGACTTCACGTATCGTCAGGCCGTGACCGCGGCGGGATCGGGGTGCATGGCGGCATTGGATGCGGAGCGCTTCCTCGAGCACTGAGTCTTCTTTTCGCAAGAACTGTGTTCTCTTCGTGAGGACGGACACGCGGAGATCTCCTCGGAGGCTGTCGGGATAAATTTTCCGACAGCCTCCTCACGGAGCGATCTAGAAGTGAAGCGGGGGCGCGATCACGGATCGCGCCCCCGCTTCATTTTGTTGGTGACCCGACACTCTTTCCGGGGCTCCACGCAAGATGATCTGCGCGCGTTGCTCCGCCGGATCCTCGCCGCCGGTTGAAGAAGTCATTTCGATCGAGAGCACGATCTCAACAGACTGCTAAGAGGCTTTCTTCGTCGCCGCCGCGCCGCCGGCGCTCGGTGATGCGGGAGCCGACGCTTCTTTCCCCTGCTCTTCTTTCCACCAACTCGCCCAGGCATCGAAGTTCGCCCCGAAGCGCTGGCCGGTGATCCGCTCCAAGGTTGCGATGGTGGAGATCGCCTCTGCGCGCCGAATGTCGATGTCGAGCACGATCCCTTCGAGCATCGTATCGATGACAGGATCTGCAACCTCGCTGACGACGAGGCCGGTGCCTCCGGAAACCAACTCATAGTCCTGCACGTAGGCGCGCTGAATGAGCTGAGCGAAGTGAGCGCGGCCGAATCCTGCCCAGATCGTGTGGGCGGTGGTGACGAGGGCGGGCACGGCGCGGCGGTCGGGGAAGACGTTCAGGGCGCGGGTCGCGTTCACACGCTCGCGATCGCTCTGGGATTCGAGGAATGGGATGAACCCGAGCGCAGTGTCGGGATCGTCCCACACCTTGAGCACGCGCAGAGCTTCGTCTCGCACCGACTTGCGCGTGTCGCTCACCGCCACAGCGGTCAGGGTTTGGATCGGCTTTCGCCCGGACAGCTCCCCGGTCAGCCGGACCGCGAGCTGGCGCCGACGGGGGCGAGGAGACTTCAGCGTTTGGGCGAGGGTGTAGCGGCGCAGCGACTCGGGGGCGGCACGGAACTCGGAGAGCGCCACCTCCCCTCTGCGCACCTCGATCGGGGTCCGGCCGTCCGCCGCGGTTTCGAGTGCGTCTCTGGCCGATGCGCGTTCGAGGAGGTCCGCATCCTGGATCTCGAGCCGTTCCCACTCCGCGACGGGAATCCATTTCCCCTTGTACTCGACATTTCCGATGTGGTGCTGGTAATCCGCCTCGGTCAACCAGAGAGCGCCGAGCTTACGAAATCCGAGGGCGTCGCGCGCGCTGGTGTGGTTCGGAAGTACCTCGAGAACGCGCCAGTACAGCCGATCGCGGTCGGACGCGAGTCCGACTTCTTCGCACCACCGAGCGAGGCGCGCGAGCGCTACGCCATCTCCCGGCTTCAATTCTGCTTCCTTCTTGCTCAAGGTCTCGGCGGTTGTCGGCCCCTTCTCGATCGAGGCCACTTGCTCTTTCGAGAGGACGATCGTCGACCGCCCTCCGACCGTGATGGTCACACGGCCGTCCTTTTCGACGGCTTTCCCTTCGATCACTTTCCCGTTGGTCAACGTGACCGTGTCTGCATCGACGAGCGCTGGGGATGCGAGAAGGACTCCGAAGGTCAGAACGCATGCGATGGGGAGCCATGTGTTGTCTCGGGAGCGACCGATCATTGGGAGTGCCCTTTCGGTGGAGATGAAGCCTGACAGACAGCGTATCGCAGATCGCGTGCCAGCACTCGAAGACCTTGGATCGTCGATTGAAGGCGGAACGCACCCAGTATCTGTAAGAAGCCCCTTACAGCGTAAAGAGGTCTCCGGACGACCTTTGCTGTCGTCGGGCGTCCCGGTTTGCTATTCTCGCCTCAGTGGCCCCTCTCGAGATCGCTCCCCCGGTCTCTTCCCCGCCGGTGTCTTCCCCGTGCGGGCTCGGGCAGGAACAGGAGCGTAGCGTGCGAATCTTCGACCCACATTCTCACATGATCTCTCGTGTCACGGACGACTACGAGCGGATGGCGCTCTGTGGCATCGTTGCCATCACCGAGCCCTCCTTCTGGCTCGGCGAGCCGCGGAAGTACGCGGGGACCTTCTATGACTATTTCGATCACATCACGCGCTTCGAAGCGGAACGCGCGGGTCAGTACGGCATCCGGCACTTCTGCACGATCGGCGTGAATCCGCGTGAGGCGAATGACACCAAGCTCGCACACGAAGTGCTCGGTCGGATGGCAGAGTGGTTTGATCGACCGTCTGTCGTCGCGGTCGGCGAACTCGGGTTCGATCTCATCAACGATGCAGAGGAGGAGATTCTCCGCAAGCAGCTCGAGATGGCGTTCGAGGCGAACTTACCGGTGATGATCCACACGCCGCATCGAAACAAGCTCGAGGGGACTCTCCGCACCATCCGAGTGGTCGAGGACATGAAACTCGATGTTTCTCGAATCCTGATGGACCACAATACCGAAGAGACGATCGAAGCCTCGCGCGACGGTGGTTTTTGGTGCGGGCACACCGTCTATCCGGTCACGAAACTCTCCCCTGAGCGCGCGACAGCGATCATGGAGCAGTACGGTGTGGATCGAATGATGGTGAACTCGAGCTGCGACTGGGGCCCGAGCGATCCGTTGTCGGTACCGCGCACGATTTGGCAGATGCGACGGAGCGGGTTCGACGAAGGAACCATCGAACAGTTGGTTTGGAAAAACCCACTCCAGTTCTACTCTCTCTCCGGTCGCGTGGACCTGGAGTAGCTCTCCTACCTGCCCCCCTTCAAAGCCCATTCACTCCCGACGAGGAGCGGTTACTGCGATGACAGTGGATCTTGCGAAGATCGAGGCTGCGGCCCGAATGATTCTCGAAGCGGTGGGGGAAGATCCTGACCGTGAGGGGCTGAAAGATACTCCCGCGCGCATGGGCCGGATGTACGCCGAGGTCTTTGCTGGAATGCGGGAGGACCCGAACACGGTGCTCTCGACCGTGTTCACCGAAGACTATGACGAGATCGTCTTGGTGAAGGACATTCCGTTCTATTCGATGTGCGAACACCACCTTCTGCCGTTCTTCGGCAAGGCGCACGTCGCGTACCTTCCGAAGAGCAAAATCGTCGGGATCTCGAAGTTGGCCCGTGCGGTGGAGCACTTCGCGCGTCGCCCCCAGGTGCAGGAGCGCTTGACGAATCAGGTCGCCGATCTGGTTTCCGAAGCGCTGCACCCGCGCGGCGTGGCGGTGGTGATGGAAGCGACCCACACCTGCATGACGATGCGCGGGGTTCAGAAAGCGGGATCGAGCGTCGTGACGTCGGCGATGCGGGGGGTCATCCGGAACTCCGTCGCGACCCGCACCGAAGTCATGCAGCTAATCCGTCGCCCAGGGATCTTTTAGGGTGCCGAAAGCTCAAATCGGCGGTCGGAATGAGTTTTCCGACAGCAGCCTCCTCGAGATCATTACGGGCAGTCTTTGTCGACGACCCAGAACGGGTTCCCCTCCGGGTCGCTGAACCCGCCGAACCAGAACTTCAGCTTCGGGTCGAACGAGGGACCAGCGGTGACCGTGCCCCCCGACTCACTCAGGTGCGCAAAGAACTCCGCCCGATTGTCGACCTGAAACTGCACGACGACACTGTTCTGGCTGCGGTCGGTGGGGACCACACCCAGCTCCTGTGCGCTGGCGATCCCGAGGCGAATGCCCGCACCGTTCTCGAGGTTCGCGTAGTGGTACCCATCTTCGAAGCGGCGCACTTCACGGAATCCGAGAACGTCTCGGTACCATGCGACCAGGGGCGCGAAGTCGCTAGCGAGGATGACGGTTTCGCGAGGTTGGATTTCGACCAATGCTGCTCCTGTTCCTTTGAGCTGTGCCCTTGAGTTTCCCTACCGGTAGTCCCAGATCGACGGTGGCTTCTCGTCGGGGTTCTCTTCCGCCTTCTTCTTCGCGTCCTTGAAGAGTTGATCGAGTCGCGCCTCTTTCCCCTCTTCGTCTTCGAGGCCCTTCTGGAACTTCTCTGCGGCACGCACGGGGACAGATTTCACATCCTTGATGACCTCTTCGAAGCTGCGCTGCTTCATGTCGGGGTGCTCGGTGTAGAAGATGCTCTTCGTCACCGGATCGACATGAATCTTCGCTTCGCAACACTCACAAGTGATCGTAAACAATCTTTCGTGGTCCGTCATGATCCCTCCTTCACAGCTGACTCAGGGGAGGCTGTCGGAAATCTCCTCGGTTCGAAAGCAGTTTCTGAAAAACCGCAGGTGCCATGATCAGGGGATTTGGGGCGTTTCGCCAGAGTTCCTCGATGCGATGGGGGTGGGAGGGTAAGACGACGGGGAGGAGGACCAGTTGAGTACCTGGATCATCGACGGCAATAACCTGCTCCATCGCGACCCGCGATTGCGGGCCATCCTGCAGCAATCGGGATTTGACGCGGCCCGGCGCTTTCTCGAGTCGGAGCTCGGCCGCCGCCGCGGCGCTGGCCACCAGTTTCACGTCGTCTACGATGGCGGGGGCGGTTCGAGTTCTGGCCAAGTGAAGATCGGGGTGGCACGACCGGGCACGTCCGCGGATGATGAGATTCTCCGCCTCGCCCGCGCCCACGGCGGGCAGCAAGATCTCAAAGTGGTGACCTCTGACCGACACGATATCGGCCTGCGACTCGCCGATCTTTCAGTCCAGTGGGTGAGCGTCGAGGCGTTTCGGAAAGTGCTTTGGGACGCGGGGCAAATCCCCGGTGGCGGCGCTCTTCGTGCGGCTGCCCAGGCGGAAGAAGTGAACGAGAAGCCGCGCGCTCCCCGCGGCGCGGACGTCGACCATTGGCTGAAAGAGTTCGGAGAGGAGCCGTCCGATGCCCCCGACTGATGGCCGCGAACGTGAGATCAAGCTCGAGCTGGGGAGCGCCGAAGATCGCGATCGACTGCTCGCGGTCCTCCCTCCGCCGAGCGAAGTGAAGGAGCAATCCAACCACTACTATGATCTGCCTCGAGGAGACCTTCGCGCGGCCGGCGTGATGCTGCGCCTGCGCATCGAGAAAACTGAACACGCGGGGGTCGGGGGCACTGCCGACGATGCGGGTGTGGGTTCCCGAGAGCGCGCTCGGATCACCGTCAAGGAAGGTGCAAAGCGCGACGGGGCCGGCCTGTTCGATTCCGCCGAGACAGAGGCCGACGTGTTGGTCGCCGATGCGCGCCGCGTGGCCCAAGGCGACGTCACATTCGAATCCCTCGGCGGCGAGATTCTCACGTCGCTCGCGGCCCGATTCGGCGATCTGAAGAGTCTCGCGTGCTGGGGCACTCTGGAGAACCGTCGCAGCGTTCACCCCCTCGACGCAGAGTTCGTTCTCGAGGTCGATCGCGCGGTCTATCCCGATGGGACCGTGCTCAATGAGGTCGAGCTCGAATCGGATGACCCCAAGGGCGCGCACGCGCGACTGACCGCGCTCCTCGATAGTGTTCCCGTCAGCTATCGCCCCTCGACCGCCTCGAAGTCGGAGCGACTCGCCGCGATGGGCTGAACTGATCCCCCCGAAAGGACCCCCTCATGTCGACTGCAACTGGCATCGTTTTCGGAGACTTCTCCGAGGAATACGACCGCTACCGCCCCGACTACCCGAGTGCCCTTTGGGAGAAGCTGGGCCTCGGAAAGGGGGATCGGGTCGTCGACCTCGGCGCGGGAACCGGTCGCGCCTCATTCGCACTCGCTCTCTGCGGATGTGTGGTGACGGCTGTCGAGCCCGATAGCCAGATGGCGAACGTGATTCGAGCGCGCAGCGCTCGCGGCGGGGCAAAGATTGGCGTCATCGAGGCGACCGCCGAACGTACGGGGCTCGGAGCGGAGTCCCAAAACGCAGTGGTCGCCGCCCAGGCATACCATTGGTTCGAAGTACCCGACTCCAACCGAGAGGCGTTTCGAGTGTTGCGCCCCGGTGGCATCTTCGCGGTGTTTGCCAACAACCGAAAAGTCGAGGGCTCGGCGTGGCTGGAGGCATTCGAAGAGTTGATCATTCACTTCAACCCGGCGCATTCCCGCGACTACCGACAGTTCGACGTCGAGGAGCGGCTCGGGCGCGGAATCCGCCCCAGTGCCATCGAATCGGCGGTTTTCCCGCACAGCTTTGAAGTGGACATCGACGGATTCGTCGGCCTCGCGCGCACCATCTCCTACGTGAGGAAGGCCATCAATCCTGCGGACTTGGTTCGATTCGAGGGGGAATTGCGGAAGCTCTTGGTCGAGGCGCACGGAGACCAGCCATTCTCGGTCCCGTTCGAAACGAAGCTCACGGTCGCGAAGAAAGAGAGCTGAGCTCGTTCAACTACTCTTCCACTCGACATCCCCCCGACCCGCGGCAACATTCGCGGCGCGGGCGTGGAGGAAGAGCAAGTCGCTGAGGCGGTTGAGGAAGATCATGCCGGTCTTTCCTTCGCCACTCGCATTCATGTGGGTGACCACCCGGCGTTCAGCGCGACGGCAGATCGTCCGCGCCAGATGGAGCGCCGCCGCTCCCTTCGATCCTCCCGGAAGTATGAACGCGCGCAAGGGTGGGAGCTCGGCCTCCAGGGCGTGAATCCACGCAGTCAAGGCGTCGATCTGCACGGTGCCGATGCGCAGAGCGGGTCCTTCGGCGAGGCCAGCTCTTGGCGTGGCGAAGTCGGTCCCCAGATCAAAGAGCCAGTGGGAGAGCTGCTCGAGCTGCGCGGTCACCGCCTCGGGAATATCATGGGAGAGCGCGACGCTAATCGCGGCATTCAACTCGTCCATCGTCCCGTACGCCTCGAGTCGAGCATGGTCCTTCGAAACTCTGACTCCACCGAGCAGGCCGGAGTCTCCTTGGTCGCCGGTTCCCGTTGCGATCGACATGGAATGTCCTGTCTATGCTGAGTTCGTGTCTGAAGCGGGCACCTCGGCGATGCGACGTGCCAGAAGAGTCCGCGGAATCAGAAAATGATGCCTGCGCGTCCCGTCCAGGGCTCTTCGGCGGTCTGTCCGCCGCTCCGAACGTACTCGATCAGATGACCGGCGCTCGCGCCGCGCGCATGCGCATGGGCGAGGGCAGCGATCAGAACCCGCGGGGCACTGACGCCTCCAGCCATCGCTATGCGCGCGGTCTCTTTCTGATCGAGGGCGAGCAGCGGGCGGATCAGCTCCGCGTCACGAACACGCAGCTCATCGCGAGGCAGAGGAGATCCAACCGGCCCTGGCGTCGCGCTCGCGAGTTCGAGTGCGGCAACCACGACGACGTTGTCTTTCGAGAAAATCTCCGCGATGAGACCGCCGAATTGCGCGGAGCTGATATCGGAGTCCGCCTCCGGCAACAAGATCGGAAGTATGCGGCACCCTGGCGCGAGAACCTGGAGAAGCACGGGAATCGTCTCGAAACCAGAGTCGGGCGCCAGGCTCGCAAACTCCGCCGATGGAAACACCTCGATCGCGTCGCGGAGGCTGGCATGGATGCGCGCGGCGCGGCCTCGATCTATCTCGACCGGACCGAGCGCGGTGGGGAGTGATCCGGTTTCGACCAGCGCGGGGCGCGGACCTCCAACGGTACGGGACCCGATGACGATCACCGTGTCGGGACAAGTGCGCACGAGCAAGGTGTGCAGCACGCGGCTTGCGGTGCGCACCATGTCGGGGTCGGGGCGCAGGGGGATGATGGCGGTGTCGGGGTTCAGTGGGATCTCGTCGGGGATCCGCCACCCCTGCAAGTGCCTGCGGGTAGTCTCCGCAAGGAGTTCACCGGCGGAGGAGGTATCCGGCTCGCCATTCATCGCGGGGAACCATTCATCGGGGGGAAGCAGCGCTTTCTGAGGGACTCCGCTCCGCCGCTTCTGGAATCGGCCGGTCCGGCAGGCGGTGGTAACCGCCGTTTCGGAGTCCCGGCGTGAAGCCAGCCTCGAGGATCGCCCCCTTTAGCATCTTCTCGGTCGCGGTGTGATTCGCCCCCGCGGCCGAGATGACATTCTCCTCAATCATGATGGAGCCGATGTCGTTCGCGCCCGATTGCAGACCGAGCTTCCCCGCCTCCAGTCCAACGGTCAGCCAAGAGACTTGCTGGTTCGGAATGTTGTCGAGCACGAGTCGCGACATCGCGTGCCAGCGGAGGTACTCCTCGGCGGGGACACGCTCTTTGATGGCGCGCCCGAGCGGGGTGTTGTCGGGCTGGAAAGTCCACGGAATGAACGAGATGAACCCGTGCGTCGTGTCCTGCACCTGTCGTAGACGATCAAGGTGTTCGGCGCGCATCCACGGCTCTTCTCCGAGCCCGATCATCATCGTCGCAGTGGTGGGGAGCCCGACCCGATGTGCGGTCGCAGAGATGTCGAGCCACTCATCGGTGGAGCACGAGCTGCGGCGCCTCTTTCGGATCGCGTCGACCAGAATCTCGCCGCCGCCGCCGGGAATCGAGCGCAGTCCGGCGGCCTTGAGCGCGGAAAGAATTTCTTCGGATGATTTCCCCGTCACTTGCGTGAGCCCGTGGATCTCGGTCGGGCTGAAGCAGTGGAGGTAGAACTCGGGAAAGCGCGCGCCGATCTCCAGCAACAAGTCGGTGTACCACTCGAGCGGAAGGTCGGGGTGGAGCCCTCCCTGCATGAGGCACCCGGAGCCGCCGAGCTCGATGGTCTCGGCCACCTTGTCGAGAATCTCCTCCGTCGAGTGGACGTATCCCTCCGAATCACCGGGCTTCCGGTAAAACGCACAGAATGCGCAGACCGAAGTGCAGATGTTCGAATAGTTGATGTTGCGATCGATGACGTAGGTAACGACCCCCTCCGGGTGCAGACGTTCGCGCATCTCGTTCGCCGCGGAGAAGAGTTCGTCGGTCGAGGCGTGTTCGATGAGCGACATCGTCTCTGCGGGCGTGAGGCGGTGCTCAGCCGCGGCGACGCGGCGAAGGAGCGATCTTGCTCCCGTAGCGTCCTTCACCGCGTGTGAACTCGGCTCGAAGTGGTCAGGAATCTTCACGGGAGCGTCCTCTCCTCTGGGCGCGGGAGTTCGCGCGCCGTGGGGAGATTCTAAACAGTCTCGCCGTGATCCGCGCCTGAATCAGGCGGGAGATTGTGGAGACGTTGGCTGGATCAAAAACCGCTCGCCCCTCAACACGCGGGCTGCGCGCAATCCAGGCTATCAGGGGTCGGATCGAGCCCGCAGTTCGGGTAGGGCCCGCTCGGCCCTGGGCCACCGCCGAACTTCCAGTTCAGCAGAAAGATCGGATCGGCGAGATCGACCATCCCGTCGTCGTTGAGATCCGCGGCTTCCAGACAGTTGAGCTGGACGTCGGGATCGAAGAGCCCAGAGAGGACCATCACGGCATCCGGGATTCCCTCCACCACCCCGTCGGAGTTCGTGTCTCCGCGGAGAAAGCCCCTCGGGCCGGGTTGGAACACGATGGGTTCGATCTCCCAATTCGCCTCGATCGGCTCCCCAGACACTACTGCGACATCCGCGACCAGATCGAGACTCGCTGGACTTTGATCGGAGAAGCTCGCGAGGCCTCCCACTTCGTTCTCTGCCCAGGTCTCGGAGATCGTCTTGACGGTGAGTCGGGCGATTTCGATATCGGATGGAAAGAGCACGTCCATACCACCGGAGACTGCGAAGATCCAACGCGCGGTCACGCCATCCTCGGCGATGTCCACGGTCGCGAGTTGCGGACCGTTTCCACCGTTCAGAAAGAGCATGATTCCAGAGGGGACGAGGCTGGTGCAGTTGAACACCAAGGGGTCGTTCGAGAGCGAGAACGAGAACCCATCGAGGAACGAGAGCGGGCCGGTCGGAGGTGGGTTCTCCCGGAGTCGGACTCTGACGTCCCCCAACCCAATTCCCGAGAGCGATGAATAGTCGATCGTGCTGGGCTCGGTGCTGAAAGTGAACTGCTCAGCGGATACTGGAGAAAGCACTCCGAAGAAGAGTGACAGTGACGCGAGAGCAGCGATGAGGATCGGTCCTTGATCCCGCATTTCGGGTCCCTTCTCTTTGAGGCACGACGACTCTTTGAGGCACGACGATCCCCTCAGCAGTCTGTTGAAATGTGCTTTCGAGCGAATGACATTTCAAAAGGCTGCTCGGCATGGGGGGCTGCGTGCCGCCGGGATCTAGAATCCCATAGTAAAGGCCAAGCGCAAAGGAGAATCTAGCGTGGCAGGCTTCCGAACGACACACTCCCTGGTCAGTCGGCCGAGGGGTGAGCGACCGGAGGGTCCTGTTTTTGGGATCGAGACGAGGGCATTGGCGTCTGTGAGAGCGTAGTCTCACGTCGCTCTGAAATGTTCTCGCCGCCTGGGAGAGCCGCCGAGTTTTCAGCCCAGGTGGCAAGCGACCACAATCCCCAGAGCAGGTGTCCATGATTCGCAACTCCGCGGTCATGCCGATCGAGGACTCGCTCGAGCGTCTCTTCGTCGAGTATGTTGCTCTCGAGCAGAGCGCCGCCGAGCAATCGATCGCGAAGGTCGCGGCGCAGCGGCCCGCGCAGCCATTGATCCACCGGTATGCCAAACCCCATCTTCGGGCGATCGGTCAGCTCCTTCGGAAGGATCTTGCCGATGGCGCGTCGGAGGACCTGCTTGCCCTCGTTGTGAGGACCGAGATGGGTCTCGACGGGGATCTGGGCTGCGAGCTCGATCAGGCGATGGTCGAGGAGGGGCACGCGGGCTTCGAGGGAGTGTCGCATCGTCGCACGGTCGACCTTCTCGAGGATGTCTCCGGCCAGATAGAAGCGGCGGTCGAGGTCGAGCCACAGTTCGCTCTCTGTCCCCGACCAGTGGGCGGCGTGATCGACGAGGGTCGTCGTGGGAGGCACTTCCGAGCGGAGGTCGCGATGCAGAAGTGCTGCGGTCAGGGTGTTCCCCGCGAGACGCCGACGGCGAATGAAACTCGCGCTCGATTCGCTCGCCAGATCGCCGACGTAACGAAGGCCCTTGCCGAGCCACCCGCTTCCCGTCGCATCCTGTCCCTGTGCGAGCCACGGGCTCAGCAAGCTCGCGGCGCCAAGGACCGGGGCGGGGAGTGCGCGGCGGCGCGCCTCAGCTGTGAACCACTGGTAGCCGCCGAACAGCTCATCTCCGCCATCCCCCGACAGCACGAATTTCACGGTGCCGGAAGCGAGTTGAGCGATGCGGTCGGTCGGCAGGATCGAAACGTCGGCGAACGGTTCGCCGAGATGAGTGAAGAGTGCGTCGATCTCGTCTGCCGTGACTCCTTCGAGCACGCCGGTGTGATGGTTCGCGCCGAGGAACCGTGCAGTCTCGGCGGCGAGTGCGCGTTCGTCGTGGGTCGATTCAGTAAACCCGAGCGTGAACGCATCGACCGGCTGATCGACTTGTTTCGACAAGACCGCGAGGAGCGCGCTCGAGTCGAGTCCCCCGGAGAGGAACGCGCCCGCGGGAACATCCCCGAGGGTGCGGAGCCGGACCGAATCCTCGATCAATGAGGCGACCTCTTCGGCCCACGCATCGATCGAGCGCTCTTCGGGGGTGTAGCGCGGGAGTCGCCACCACGAACGCGGGGCCGGAGACTTCCCATCCCCGAGCCAAGCGAGGTGCCCGGGGGGGAGTCGGTGGATTCCGCGGTGCATGGTGTGGGGGGCCGGGACGTAGCCGTGGGCGAGATAGTCTCCGAGTGCGACCGGGTCGAGGGAGAGGTCGCACGACGGGGGCACTCCCTGAATGAGAGCAGAGATCTCGGACGCGAAGAAACATGCACCTCCGACCGGCGCGTAGAAGAGCGGCTTGATCCCGATCCGATCGCGGGCAACCAAGATGCGCGATGTCCGCAGATCCATGATCGCGACCGCGAACATCCCATTTAGCTGGCTGAAGCACTCTTCGCCGTGCTCTTCGAAGAGGTGGAGGACCGTCTCGATGTCGGAGTCGGTCGAGAAGCGGTGACCCAGACCTTCGAGTGTCGTTCGATGCAGAGGTGAGTCGTAGATCTCGCCGTTCCCGACGATGGCGAGGTTCCGGTCTTCGGAGAGGATCGGCTGGTGCCCGTTGCTGATCCCTACGATCGAAAGTCGGGCCATCCCGATCCCGCCGCGCGGAGCGAGCTGGGTCCCTGAATCATCGGGCCCGCGGTGGTGCATGGCTCGTACCATGGCGTTGAGGCTCGCCGCGCCAGCGACCCCTTCGATACCCGTGAATCCAGCGATTCCGCACATGGGTCGATCCTCCGCCTCGGTTCGTGGGTCACTTCTGAGCCTGCCTTGAGTTATCGGTCTGATGGGGGGAGGGGTTGAGGACTCGGGGTGTGAGTCGCCGCGAAAGTTCGGATACAGTTCCGAACATGAGAAGAAATCGCCCCGAGCAGACCCGCGCGCTCCTTGAAAAACTCACTCAACTCCACTCAGCGCCGGAGCTCGCAGGTCGCTCTCGCGCGGTGGTGGAGGTGCTGGAGATGATCGCGGGGTCTGGAGACTTTCGAGCTGCCCCCGCGCTTCTCAAGTTCGCGCTCGACCGCGATCAGGGGACGAGTGAGTGCGCCGCCGGGGCGATTCAGAGGTTGCTCTCTGGGATCTCTCCTCTCGATTTGGTCAGCTTGGATCAGTCCGCGAGAAAAATGGGCGGCTGGGAGTCGGATCTTGATCGCAAGTCCCGATGGGCTTCGAGGACGATCCGCCGAATTCGAGCACTCGGCGCCTCGGCCACCTCCGTCGCTGGGATCGCCAGCTTCCACCAGAGCGGGTTCACTCGAGAGGCGGCGACTCGGGAGCTCGCTAGACTGTCTGACGGTGGAAGCCTGCCGTTTCTTCTCATTCGAGCGAACGACTGGGTCGACCCGGTTCGAAAGACCGCTCGGCGAGCGATCCAGAAGAGTCTTCCCTCGCGCACCCCCGATGATCTCGTTCGGAGCCTTCCCTTGATCCTTCGATTGCGCGAGTGCGGAAGGGACGATCACGAGGGGCTCGTCAGTGCGTTACTCAAACGGCTAGTGGCGGATGCATCGAAGCCGGCTGTCGCGACGGGGATCACGAGCGCCGATCGAGCGATCAGCCGCGGTTGCCTCACGATCGCCATGGAACAGAAGTGGTTCACCCACTGTCGTGGCGCGCTCACGAGTTCAGACTCCGTCGTCCGACTGCTCGCTGCTCGCTTCCTCCTCACAGCGCTCCCCGAAGAGGGCGCGTGGACTCTTGCGGGGACACTCGCCGCCGATTCTTGGCCGGGAGTGAGGGAAGTTGCGCTCCGGACGGTGATCGAGCGATCACCCCGCGATCTCCGAGCCAGACTCGAAGCGGGGCTCCTCGATCGCGCTGGGACGATACGGCAGTTGGCGGGCTACTACGCCCAGAAGATGCTCAACCTCGACCTCGCCGCGTACTACCGAACGCAGATCGCAAAGGGCCACGTCATCGCGGGGAGCGTTCTCGGTCTCGGCGAGCACGGCACCGTCGAAGACGCGCTGCCCCTTCTTCCGTGCCTCGAGCACTCGATGCCGAGCATCCAACGCTTCGCTCTCCGCTCGATGGCGCGCCTCGATCTCGCGGGAAGCGCTCCGCTCCTCTCTGCAGCTCTCCAGTCCGATCTTCCCGGTGTCTCGAACGAGGCCCGAGAGATTTTGAGAGACCATTCGGAGTTTGCAGATCGGCGAGCTCTGGAGACCGCGCTCCTCTCCGACTCCCCGATACACGTGCGCTTGAACGCGCTCCAAGTGCTGAGCCGTGTCGGGAAGTGGCCCTCGATCCGCACTCTGTTGCTCGCGGTTGCAGCCGATCCCGATGCTTTGTTGGAGGCGGCTACTTCGAGGATCGAACATTGGCTGCGTCGGTTCAACTCGAGCGCAGCTCGGGCGACGAACGATGAGCTTCTGGAGATTCGAGAGCGGCTCCGTGAGGCGCGCGGGCGTCTCTCCGACCGCCTCTGTGACGCGGTCGAGTCCTGTCTGTCGCGCCCATAGATTTTTCGGCGCCGATAAAGCTTCTTACTTCGTCCTGAGCGCTGACCTGGGGAGCTCCGACCCGGGCAGCCAAGTCTCTTGCACGAAGCGCCAGATCCACCCGCGCGGACCGAGCAGTGATGGCTCGAGCACTGCGACGCTCGATCTCCCGCGCACATCCTCGCTATCCCGTTGCCACTCTTCGTAGCGCACGAGAGCGAGCGACCCTTCGGTTGCGAGTGCCGTCACATTCTTGATGGCAATGACGAGATTTGGCCGGCTCCCACTCGCTTTGCGAAGATGTTGGACCAGGGGTACGCGATCGAGGGTGTTGCCACTCGGCGTGACCATCGAAAACGTTGGGGCGAGCGTTCTCTCGAACTCAGCGAACGCCGAATGGCTTTCGTTCATGGAGCGCTCCGGGGGTGACTTCCCCCCGAGCCAGTCTTCGAAAAATTGGTGCAGCGCAACAATTTCGTCGAGCGCGGTCGTCTTCATTGAGCGTCCATCAGGGGCAGCTGTTCTCGTTGCAGGTGAGTGCCACGCCATTCCCCGCCCGCCCGGAAGTGACGATCGTCTGCGGTTCCGGATACGGGTCCTTCGGCGACAACTCACCCCAGGACTTTACTGTCTTCACCATCTCGCACAACCCGCAACCGCCGGGACGAGGAAGCGGCGCTTCCAGTCGAAGACCATCCCGCCTACGATCCCCCGATACTCAGAACGAAGGGGGAACGCCGTGACCGGAAGCATCCGCATGTGGGGGTGGAGCATGCTGGGGCTTCTCGCGATGGGCTGCGCAATGACTGATCGAGTTTCAGGGCCAGGAAGAACCCCAACGTGCTATGTCGCCGAGCTCGCGACACCCGCGGGCCCGCTCCCCTTCATTCTTCACTTCGATGGCCAGAGCGCCTCAGTCGAGAATGGCGAAGAGCGCATCGTCGTACCCCAGGTGCTCTTGACCCGAGACCGGCTGGAACTCGGCTTCACCCACTACGCATCGCAAATTTCCGCGACGTGGGACGCGGAGGCGGGAGCGTTCATCGGAACCTGGACCAAGCGCCGTGGTGCGGGAACCGAGGCCGTCGTGCCGTTTCGGGCGGCGCCGGGGAGTGGGCCCCGCTTCGCGAGAGCCCACAAGCACGACAATGACCTCTCCGGCCGCTACCGAGTGGCGTTCGAGGAGGACGACGACCCCGCGGTCGGTTTGCTCACCTCGACCGAGACGGGACTGAGTGGAACCTTTCTCACCACGACTGGGGACTATCGATATCTCGCCGGCGGCGCCGACAGCGAGACGATGCGGCTCTCCTGTTTCGATGGCGCTCATGCGTTTCTCTTCGTCGCCGATCGAAAGCCGAATGGCACTCTCGATGGCGTGTTCTGGTCGGGGGACTGGTGGCACACCGGGTGGACGGCGAAGAAGGATCCGCTCTTCAACCTCCCGGATCCTTTCGAGCAGACCGAGTGGAACTCAGAAGTGAGTCTCGGTGACCTCGCCTTCCCCGATCCAGAGGGGGTCGTGCGTCGCCTCACCGATCCAGAGTTTGCGGGCAAGGCTCGGATCATCCAGATTTTCGGATCGTGGTGCCCCAACTGTCACGACGCCTCGAACTACCTGCGTGAACTCCACGAGCGTTACTCTGAGGCAGGGCTTTCCATCGTCGGGCTCGCGTTCGAATTGACCGGAGACTTCGAAACCGATCGGGTGCAAGTCGTGCGTTCGATGGAGCGCCACGGCACGCCGTACCCCGTTCTGGTCGCGGGGCTCGCGGACAAGGAGGTCGCGACGCAGCAGCTGAAAGCGCTCAGCTTCGTGAAATCCTATCCCACCACGATCTTCCTCACGGGAGCGGGCGAAGTCCGGGCGATCCACACCGGCTTCACGGGTCCCGCGACCGGCCGCGAATACCAAAAGTTGCGGACGAGCTTCGAGCGATTGATCGAGGAACTGCTCGAGTCGTCTCTTCTGGAGTGAGTGTCGCCGGAAAGTGGTCGCTCTTTGTCAACGGTCAGAGCACCGGCCCCGGCGACTTCGACTCCATCTACGCGCCGCCAGTCTTCTCAGCCGATGGCAAGAAGATTGCCTTCGTCGCGAATCGCGGGGCAGAGGCTCCGGACTCTCGGTTTCCGCCCGGCTTTCCATCCTACCCTCGCAGTGGCAAGTGGCATGTGGTCGCGGGCGACCTGGAAGGGCCCGGTTTCGACGAGGTCCGTTTCCTCACGATCGATGCCACGGGTGTCGTCGCCTATGCGGGGAAGCAGGGTACCAAGTGGTTCATGATGCACGGTGAGAAGCGGAGTCGCCCCTTCGATGCCGTGGGTGCTCCCCAATTCAGCGAGGAAGGGCGCCTCTCCTTCGGGGCCCAAGAAGATCGCGAGTTCCAGTGGATCGTCGCTGGGGATGGCGTCCAGGCGGAGCCGGGGGGCAAGTAGGAGGAGTCGACGGTTGAGCGCATACCCCACAAGAACCCCTCGATGGACTCATGAATCGTGGCATCATGCGTCCGGAGGAGGTGTGCGTGAACAACGAGATCCATGGGGCGAAACCGGGGACCCGAGCCCTGATCACTACGCGGAGAAGGCTTCGGGTCTCGCTTCCCGCGCTCCTCATCGCCGCAATCATCCTTCCTCTCGTCACAGGTTCGGGTACGGGTCCCAACAATACGGGCCCCAAGAAGCAGTGGCCCAAGAGTGTCCAGAAGGCGTTCAAAACAATCGGGACGAAGGAGTGCTACAACCACGTCGCGGTGCTCGCTTCCGAAGAGTTCGAGGGGCGCGCGGCGGGGGAGCGCGGCGGCCGTCTCGCATCGGAGTACGTCGCCATGCAGTTCCTCATGAACGGGATCGCCCCCGGCGGCCCGGGGGGTAGCTACTTCCAGAGATTTCCGATCCTCTTGGCGAAAGCGCGAGCGGGGGAGCTGGCGGAGTCGAACTACCTCAGGCTCTTGAAGCCTGGATCGAAGGGCGATTCCTTCGACCTCTTCGAAGACTTCACGCCGGCGGAAGTCTCGGGGGAGTCGGTCACGGGCGGAGGTCTTGCATACCTCTCGTCCGAGGGGGCAGCGGAAGACTCGCTGCCCGCCGAGCTCGCGGGGAAGATCGTGATCCTCTCGGAGGAGACCTTCCGGGCCGAGCGGGCGCGGGAGCCGGCGAAGCTTCAAAAGAACGACTCCGCGCGTTCTCAGGCGCCGCCGGAGAAAGCTGGAGACCCCGAGAAGAAGCCGCCCGAGCCAGAGCTGGCGCGCCCCCTCGCGCGGTTCGTCGATGCGGGGGTGCGGGGATTGCTCGTCGTGACGACCGACAGGAAGCAACCTGATTTCGAGGAGGAGTCATGGCCCCTGGGAGAAGGGGTGTCCTCCGCAGAACTGCCGGTTCTCCATCTCGGCTACAAGGCGAGTGAGAAGTTGCTCCGTCGTGGGGGGTCAAAGCTCAACAAGGCGGAGAGCGCCGCCGTCATCAATTTCAAAGAGTGGCAGGCATTCTTCTCCGTCTCGCGGAAAGGTCACCCCTACGGTTTGGGACGCAATGTCATCGGCATGCTACCGGGCTCCGATCCTGAGCTCGCGAGTGAGATGATCGTCATCGGTGCCCACTTCGATCACATCGGGTTCGCCCTTAATCCCCGGCTGACCAAGGGGAAGAGCGGGGAGATTCACAACGGCGCCGACGATAACGCGTCCGGGATCTCCGGGCTCATGGAGCTTTCCCAGGCGTTCTCGACTCAGCCCGAGGTCGAGCGGGCGAGAACGATCATCTTCATCGCGTTCGACGCCGAAGAATTGGGTCTGGTCGGATCGAACTACTACGTCGCGAACTGCCCGCACAACATCGACAAGACTGTCGCTATGCTCAACATGGACATGATCTCGAGGAACGGCCCGCAGGAGATGTACTACGGCAAGGATGGTCGGTTCACGGGTCTGAACGAGATCGTCGAGGGGGTGGGGGACTACTTCAGCATTCACCTCGATCGCACCGGCATGGACGAGTACATGGACCGCTCCGATCAGGCCGCTTTCATCGCGCGGGGCATCCCGGCGGTGTTTCTCTATGGCGGTGACCATCCGCAGTATCACACGGAGCTCGATGACCTCGAGTTGATCAACCCGATCAAGATTCAGAACATCTCGCGGTTCATGTTCCTGTGCGCGTACGAGTGCGCGAACCATCGGGGTGGGTTCAAGGAGTAGGGGCCGGTGGTTCTGATCTTCTCGAGCCTATTCCACAGGATCGAGAGCGAGCGCCCTGCGCTTGACTCTCTGCGCAAGCAGCCTCCTGGGAGGCTGTCGGGAAACTGCTTTCGACCTACATTCGCGGAACCGTAATCCCCTTCTGCCCCTGGTACTTCCCGCCCCGATCGCCGTAGCTCGTTTCGCACTCCTCGTCGCTCTCGAAGAAGATCACCTGAGCCAGGCCTTCGTTTGCGTAGATCTTTGCGGGGAGCGGCGTCGTGTTCGAAATCTCGAGCGTCACATGCCCCTCCCACTCCGGTTCGAAGGGGGTCACGTTCACGATGATCCCACAACGTGCGTAGGTCGATTTGCCGAGACAGATCGTCAGTACGTTGCGCGGGATCTTGAAGTACTCGACCGAGCGGGCGAGCGCGAAGCTGTTCGGGGGAACGATGCAGACGTCGGTTTTGATGTCGACGAAGGAGGCTTCGTCGAAGTGTTTGGGGTCGACGATCGAACTGAAGACGTTGGTGAAGACCTTGAACTCGTCGGTGACCCGGAGGTCGTATCCGTAGCTCGACGTCCCGTAGCTGATCACGCGGGTCGGGACACCGTCGCGCTCGACCTCGCGAACCTGGCCCGGCTCGTACGGTGCGATCATTCCATGCTCGACCGCCATGCGGCGGATCCATCGGTCGGGGCGAATCATGTGGGCTCCTTCTCGGTCTCGTTCGAGTCGCTGTGCTCTCAGGTCGTCGAGGATCGGGACGTTCACGGAAAACGCCGAGGCACGCCCCCCGCCACGGAAGAGCCTACCTCGGCGCTCGACTCTTCGAAATCAGGAACAGCCGGTGGTCGCTCCGCAGCTGTCACAGCGCAGGCAGGTTCCGTTCCTCACCAAGGTCAACTGCTGACACTCGGGGCACGGATCACCCTCGTAGCCCTTCAGACGCGCAATATCGACTTCGCTCGCGCGTTTGCGGATCGGCGCCAACTTCTCGAGCTTGGTACTGCCCATCTTCCTTCGTGTCGCCTGCGCCCTTTGGGTCGCCGGCTCCCTTTGGGTCGCCTGTGCCCTTTGGGTCGCCGGCGACGCAGAGCCCTTCGACCCTTTGACGCCTCCCGAACCCGCCCCGTTCGAGTCGCTCCCCTTTGCGGGGCTTTTCTTCTGACCTGCCCCGTTCGTCCCCGCTCCGCCTCTCGGAGCGTGTTTCGAACCCGCGTGACCCTTTCGGATCGTCGGCGCAGAGGCGGAAGTCGCGGCACTCGCCTTCGGAGTCTCATCCGAACGCTCGCCGTGGTAATCGGGATTGTCGATCTCTCTGACTTCGAGGGTCTCTTCATCGTCGTAGACGGGGTCGTCACCCTCGCCTTGCAACGTGCTCGGGCGCAGATCTTCCTCGGTCACGTGCCGCAGGTCGTCGCGGCCGAGGTAGCTGATCGCAAGCTCGCGGAACACGTAATCGATGACCGAGGTCGACATCTTGATGCTCTGATTGCCCGTGACCATCCCGTTCGGTTCGAAGCGCGTGAACAGGAAGGCGTCGACGAACTCTTCGAGGGGGACGCCGTGCTGAAGGCCGAGCGAGATCGCGATGGCGAAACAGTTCATGAGGCTGCGGAATGCCGCACCCTCTTTGTGCATGTCGATGAATATCTCACCGATGGTGCCATCTTCGTAATCGCCGGTGCGGAGATACAACTTGTGACCGCCGACGACCGCTTTCTGGGTGTAGCCCAAACGACGGTGGGGGAGACGCCTTCTCCGCGCGAGGTACCGGAGCACGATGCGCTCGGTGATCTTCTCGGCGGCACCGGTGACGGTCAGCGCGCCGCCAGTCTCTTCGATGACGTCGTCGGTGAACGATGAGAGCGGCTGCGAAAGCTTGCTGCCGTCGCGATAGAGCGCGACCGCCTTCAGCATCTGCTTCCATCCCATTTCGTACGCGTGGCTCACGTCGGTCAGCGTCGCATCGTGGGGCATGTTGATTGTCTTCGAGATGGCGCCCGAGATGAACGGCTGCGCCGCGGCCATCATATGAATGTGCGCTTCGAACGGAATGTAACGCG
>CALEHF010000130.1 GCA_937876125.1 uncultured bacterium | reverse complement strand
GGTGAGCCGCTGTTCTGCGACGATGCGGCTGACGCCAACGACGACGGGCTGCTCGATATCGCAGATCCGATCGCCACTCTCAGCTTGCTCTTCTCGTCGGGCCTGCCATTTCCCTCGCCAGGATCCGCGACTAGCGGCCCCGACCCCACACCGGACTCCATCTACTGCAATGTGAGCAGCTGTTCGTAGGGCTGAACGCTCGGTCACAGAAACTCTCAAGCCTCGTCCCTCATCGCGAAGGCGCGTAGCTGACGCGTGAGCGTCCATTCGGGTGACACAGAAAGTAGCGCTGCCGACGAGGTTTGCGGAGTGCCTGTGGCCGTTCGACACCGTACATCGAGACCTTTCCACGAGGAACCCGCGGTCGTGCCTAGCCCCGTGGTTATCGATGCCGGCACTGGACGCGATGCGGTCTCCCTCGATCCAGCAAGCCGAGAACGCGCTGTGTAGCAAAGATATTGCGACGACTCTGCTCACGACGAGCTCTCAATAGGCAGCTGAGTTGACAACCCCGTGCGAAACTACCGGCCTCCTTCGAACGGACGAACTCCCCCCGGTTGTCCGATGCCTCTCCGGTCGGTATAAACGGACCCCTGTGAACCCCTATGACCACTGCCCCTGGAGGTGATATGTCCCGCCGCGTCATGTCGTTGCTCGTGTTTTGCGTTTGCCTGACGATCGTGAGCGCGTCGCACGCTCAGAGCCCGACCTTCACCAACGAAACCGGAACGCGCGTGAGCGGCGCCGGGGTCTCGACCGACACGTCGGAGAAGGACTTCGGAGTCGGTGACTTCGATCTCGACGGCGACGACGACGTCGTGGTCGGACGAAGGATCGGCTTCAACGGCAATACCGGGAATCCGCTACCGAACTTCCTGCTCATGAATGAGGCCGGTGTTCTCACCGATATGACCGCGGCGTTGGCGCCTCAGCTGTCGATTTCGCAACGGACTCGCGATGTGCTCGTCGACGATTTCGACAACGACGGTTGGCCGGATGTCCTGGTCGCCGACGGTCCCAGCGTGCTTCCGCTTCTTCTCTTGAACCAAGGCGAGAGTGCCGGCAGTTGGTTGGGGTTCGCGGATGCTTCGGGCATGTTGCCGGCCGGCTTCAACGTCGACGCGTGGTCTGCGGCGTCGGGTGATCTCGCCAACGACGGCGACGACTACCCCGACGTGTTCGTGGGTGTTCGAAACGGCAACGATCGGTTGCTGATCAACCTCGGCGACGCGGGCGCGGGTTGGCTCGGATTCTCGGACGGGTCGACTCGACTCGGAGCGAACGCTTCGACCAACGCGGTGCGGTCGGTGACGATCGTCGACATGAATGCCGATGGGGATGACGACATCATCGAGGGCATCACCGGCGGCGGTCCGCTCAGAATGCTCCCGAACAACGGCGCTGGCATGTTCAACGGCACCTCCCAAACCTTCGCGAGCTCGTCTACCTACAATCACGCACTCGGTGATCTCGACAGCGATGGGGACCTCGACATCTTCGCAGTGCAAAACGGCCTTGATCAGTATCGTCTGAACAACGGGCCGGCCGCGGGGGAGACAATTTCCCTGGGGGCGTTGACCAGCGCGCCGGGGACGAACGGTTTCGGTGCGATTTGCCGGGTCGCCGACATCGACGGCAACGGTTTCGATGACTTCCTGGTCACCGACCTCGACCAGGAGTTCCCCCAGGACTGCTCGCGCCGGTTGAAGTTCCTTCTCAACGACGGTGTCGGCCCCGCCTTCTTGTTCGACGGCTACCCGGGCGTGGTGGGTTGGGCGCCGAACGGCACCTCCGACGTCGTCCCTATGGATATCGACGGGGACCTCGATCTCGACCTGCTCATCGGCCACTGCTCAGGGAACAGCGTGTGGACTCAAGATGGGACGGGGATCGTGTTGCCTAACTACACGCGGGGTGACGTCAACGACGACGGAGCGGTCGACGTCGCGGACCCGATCTCTCTCCTCGGCTTCTTGTTCAGTGGTGGTCTGGCGCCAGGATGTGAAGACGCCGCAGACGGCAACGACGACGGCGATCTCAATGTGGCCGACGGAATCACGATTCTGAACTTCCTGTTCGTCGGCAGCGGACCGCTCCCCGACCCGACCGCTTGCGACGTCGATCCGACAGACGACATGCTCGACTGCGCCGATTCCGCCAGCTGCCTGTAGGGGTACCAGCAGCCGCTGATCGGCGATCGCACCGGGCAGAATGAACGAGCCGAGGTTTTCTTCCAATGCAACTATTGGGCGATCGCGCACCATGAAAACACAAGTCGAGTTCCGGTCGTCCAAGTTCCCCGCCTACGAAGGCGAAGAGGAGCAGATCAATCCGGGGCTGTGGGGGAAGCGACTGGCCGAGTACCTTGTGCAGAAGCTTGCTGAGCGAGGAATCGCGACAGAGGAGATGATTGCAGAGGACTGGGGCTGGTATGTCCCGGTGCCAAACGAAGGATTCCGGCTCGCGATTTGTTGCGGACACCAGAGTGGAGACGACGACGAGTTCTTGTGCTTCACCGATCCAAGCACGCCCATCGTGAAGAAGTTCTTCAAGAAGGTGGATGCGACCGCTCAGCTCACTCGCCTGACTGAGGCACTCGAGCAGATTCTCGCTTCAGACCCGGAGATCAACGATGTTGTATGGACAGAGCCATAATGAAATCGCCGCTTGGGTCAAATTAGTAGGTGGCAGAAGACATTCCCCCCCGACCTCGGAGGTTCTATGAAGCGAGTCACTGGCATTGGCGGCATCTTCTTCAAAGCCAAAGATGCGGCCACCTTGCAGGCTTGGTACAAGCGGCACCTTGGCATAGACGTAAAGGAGTGGGGCGGTGCGGCCTTCAGTTGGACCGACGCTGAGGGTAAGCCAACGGGCGGCTCGACGATCTGGTCAATCGGGCCTACCGAAGGAGACCTCTTCGCTCCAAGCAAAGCAACGTTCATGGTCAACTATCGAGTCGATGACCTCCACGCTTTGGTCAATGTTCTGAAGGAGGAAGGCTGCAACGTACTCGACAAAATCGACGAATCTGAATACGGCAAGTTTGCATGGGTCATCGATCCGGAGGGCAACAAGGTCGAGTTGTGGCAACCTCCAGCGGGGCAATGAACTGTAGATACTAAGACTTCACCTGACAGACAGTCCGACCACCCCAAGATCCGGTGAACCACCCAATCGCACGGCAGGTGAGAGTCACCTTGGACGGACAAGTGATGATCGTTGAGCACGAGGTCCTCGAGCAGATCGAGGAGGAGGTCATCGGAAGGGCGCTCACATGGGTCTGCAATCTCATTCGGGGGCTTGGGCGAGATGAGCCGATGTCGATATTGAAGGAGATGTGGCGAGCGGGTTCCATCGCACTTCACGACGATGCTGGCCAGCCGATGCCATCGTGGGTGTGTGAGGAGATCTGGCGCGTGCGTGACGAGTCTCGTGCAGCCCATGTCCTGGCGACTGATCTCAGGAGCGCGCGGGTCCATGGGTAGCATGGATTTCCAACCAGCTGAATCAGCGGGCCGGAATTCGGCCGGCAGCTGATGAGCCGAACCGATGGATCATGCCTCAGTTCTTCGCGCGACGCAGCGGCGGCGGTTCAGCTCCACCTTCAAACCACGGTTCCTGGTCCCGCCCGTCGACCAACTGACCATGGCTGTCGTACCGTTGCTGGTTTTCAACTGCGCCATCTTCCCCCCACACCGTCCAGATTCCCACGCGCTGATCGTTTCGATAGGCTCCTCGTTCGCGCGGCTCGCCACCCGCCCAGTAGGAGATGAACTGCCCGTGCCGCTTCCCACTTTGAGGGCCGAAGCTCCACACCGAGTAGTTCTCTTCGAAGCTTCCGAGCGCGGGTTCACCCCGTCGAAGCAGCGTCGACCCGCCGGTCGAGTACGCGACCCACTCGGTATGATCCTCGAGCGCGATCCACTGCCAAAGTGTGGGAGCCACCGGAATCAGCGCGATGACCAGAGCGATGCCGAGCACCCACGGCAAGAGACGCCGGCGGACTGGGGGCCCTGCCGGTGGCTGTGACGGTGACGTTTCCCGCGCGGGTTCACTCATCGATCAAAACCGAACCGCATGCACGATGGGCAACGGATCGTGCACTGTGAGCGACTTCGCCAGATTGTTCTGGAGCTTGAAGACGACTCGCACCTCAGGAGCACCGGACGGCGCGAAGGTGTGATCTCCGACCATGTGCAGGATCCGAGTCGTCTGACCCGGAACGCTCAACGCGAGTCGGCCGTTCACGTGCTTCTCGATCTCTAGGGTTTGATTCTCTCCCGCGCCAAACCGAAACTCGCCGTAATAGCGCTTCTGAAGACTCGGAGAAAGGGTGCGGCTCTCTTGCCCTTGATCGGCACCCTCGAGGGACGCGATGTACTCGAGCGTCACCTTTGCTGCGTCGTCGTCATTTCGCTTCGCGCCAGTTCTGGCGTGAGCGAGCAGGGTGATGCCGTGGGGTCCCGCGGTGCGCTCGATGCCGGGATTCGCGGTGACGATGGCGCGGACGACATCGACCTCCCCGAGCAGCGTGAACGCGAAGATGTCGGGACGCGCCCCGTGCTCGATGAGGACCTCGGCGATGTCGCGTCGGCCCATGTGCGAGGCGGCCCCGAGCGCGCTTTCCCAATCGCCAAAGCCCCAGTCGTAGGTCGCGTTTGCGAGGCGCGGGCGCGCCGTGACCAGCTCGCGCACCCGATCGAGCTGGGTGTGCGCTGCCCCGACAACGGCCGCGACTTCCGAGGTGGCCTGCCGAGGAAATTCTGCGGGGGGATCGGGGAGCTCGGTCGCTCCTGGTGCGGGGGCCGGCGGGGAATCGCCCGATTGAGCGAGAGCCCATTGTGTCTCCACCAAACCGAGTCCGAGCCATGCGGCAAAACTGGAGCCGGCGGCTTGGCCGAGGAATGAGCGTCGGGAGCGGAGCGTCATGGCGATCTCTTTCGAGGGGTGGGTCCAAGAGTCTGGGGGCGCGCGGTCGTGGTCGCCCGCTTCTACAGTATCAGCTCGAGAGCGGTGCGATAACGGCTTCCTCTTCTCTCTGGCGAGCCTGCGCTGTTCCGAGGAGGGGTTGCCGGTCTGGGTGCGCTGCGACAGACTCCTCCGTCCCGCTCCTATTCAGGCTGAGTCACGATCGACAGGAAAGCACACGCCATGCGATGCACTCTAATCCTCACTCTCCTTGCCCTTCTCGCGACCGGGTGCGCGGGCGCTCCGCGGAGCGAGGTCATTGTGCTCGGCATGATTCATGGGAGCCACCGGCAGAGCGAGCTGTACGGGATTCAGCAGATCCAACAGATCGTGCGCCGCGTCGATCCCGATTTCATCCTGTGCGAGATTCCTCCCGATCGCATCGAGGCCGCACTCACGGAGTATCGGTCGACCGGCGAGATCGCGGAGTCGCGCGTGGTGCGCTTTCCCGAGTATGTCGAAGCGATCATTCCGCTCGAAGGGGAGCTCTCCTTCGAGCTGGTGCCGTGCGCCGCTTGGACGCAAGAGATGGCGACCTATCGGCGCGAGAAGCTTGCGACCCTGAAGACCACCCGCAGTCGCGACTACGCAGAGATGTCCGCGGCCCAAGAGCGCGCAGACGAGCAGATCAGGGCGGGTGGACAGTCAGATGACCCGCGGTGGATCCACACCGATCTGTACGATGGCTACGTACGCGAAGGGATGGAGCCGTACAACCGCCACTTCAACGACGACTTGGGGCTCGGAGGGTGGGACAACATCAACGCCGCACACTTTGCGCTGATCGAGAAGGCGCTCGAAGCGCATCGCGGCGAGGGGAAACGCTTCTTGGTGACTTTCGGGTCCTGGCACAAGTACTGGTTCCTCGAACAGCTGCGCGCGCGAGCCGACGTCCGGCTGCTGGAAGTCGGGTCGTTTCTCGATGATCCTCCGGCTCCGTGAGAGACCACGACCGGTGCCCTCCCGCGCAGCCGTTCCCCAATTGCGGCCCAGACGGCACTCTGGATCTCGGCTGCGGGTCATTTACCGCCTGTCCTTGAGGGTCGCGGGAGTGGTCGTTCGTTGAAAAGGAGCTCTCGCAGGGAGAGGCCTTTTCAACGGGCGGCTGGAACCGCGGGGATCGCTCGGCTAGATTGAGGGCGCCGCAGGACAACCGGACCGGACACCACCATGGGTCTGTTCTCCATCTTCAGCCTTCTCGCATGCCTTTCGACAGCGAGCGCACCTCCCGCTGCACCCATCCATTCCGCACACGCACCCTTCATCAAAGACGCCGAGCGTGGCCAGATCTATGAGCACCCCGAGCTGTCGATGACGGTTCTCGAGGTGGAGGTTCCCTTTGCAGGGGACGAATGGCGCGTCGTCGGCTCGACCGGGACCGCGTGGACCCAGATCCACATCATGCCCCCCACCAACTCACCCAGCCCGCTCATTGTTGCCCTCCGCAGTCGCCTCGCCGAGGCAAGTAGGGCGGCCGAGCCATTCGACGTGCGTATCGAATCGTCGATCAGCGGTGGGGAGCGCACGGTCCGGATTGATCCACGCACCCTCGACAGTGGCGACGCTTCGACCTTGGAACGCTTCGCGACTGCCCGCGCGCTCGACTGGCGAACACGCGCCGCCCTCGCACCGGACAGCATGCTGTCGATGTGGCTCGCGCGTCATAAGGCTGTGTACAACGTGCAGCTCCCGAACGATCGATCCTGGCGGGCGCGGGGCGAGTCGACCTCGATCTTCAATGTGCTCGGCGGGCGCGCGGCGATCCGTGAGACGCTGCAGATGCAAAGTCTCAACGTGCGCGGGGACGACGGAAATGACGAGGATCCTGAGACGGTCTCGCTCGCCGAGATCGAAGAAGTGACGGTCGTGTCGCACCCGTTCGAGGAGATGCTCGCGGGTCAGGACGGCGGTTCGATCCCCCTCGCGAACCTCGTGCCCCACGATCGCTTCTTCGCCTACTTCGCACGCCCCGAGACGCTCGAGGGGTATCTCGACGGAGGAGTCGAGCTGCTCTATTCGATGAGCAGCTCTTTCACCCAGAGTGCGCTCGATTACGGCCTGGTGAGGAAGTACTTCGCGCGCCTGGGGCTGACCCCCGAAGCGGCGCGCATGTTCCTGAAGAGCGGTGCGGTCGCCGAATCTGCGGTCGTGCTCTCCGATCTGTTCGTCATCGATGGCACCGACATCACTGTGATTCTGCGCGTCCACGATCCAAAACTCCTCACCCCGATCCTCTCGCTGATCGGCGTCAAGGGTCTCGAATCGGGGACCATTGTCAGTCAGAGTCTCGCCCGGGGGGGCAACGCTTTCTGGGCGAAGCGGGGAGACCTGCTCATTGTCGGGACCGAGCGCGGCGAGGTCGAGCGGGCCCTCCGCCTCGAAGATGCCGACGGACGCGGCAGCCTCGGCCAGAGCGCAGAGTTTCGCTACATGCTCACCAAGCTCCCCCTCGACGAGTCGAGCCTCGCCTACGTGTACATCTCCGATCCGTTCATCCGTCGACTCGTCGGGCCCGAAGTGAAGATCGGTCAATTGCGACGGATGCGGGCGCGCGCCGATCTCGAGACCCTCAGCGCCGGAGCGCTTCTTCACCAGTTCGACGGCGGGCCGAGCAGTGAGACGATCGAGGGGCTCGCGACCCTCGGTTACGTCCCGGAGCGCTTCGTGAACACCGACTACTCGATCGATGCCGACCGCGTTGCGCGCTCCCGTCGTTACGGCACCGCGGGGGACATGACCACGCTCGAAAAAGCCTCCTTCGATCGCGTGCGCCCCTCGGAGGCAGAGGCCTACAGAGCGTACCGCGAGAACTACTCGCGGTTCTGGCGGCAATTCTTCGATCCGATCGCCATCCGGCTGAACGCGCCCGGGCCAGGAGAGCTCGAAGCAGAAATCTTCATCCTCCCTCTCATCGATAGCTCCATTTACGACAGCCTCCGCGAGATGGTGACGCCGATCGAGGCGCGGCGTCGCCTGCCGGTCCCTCGATTGGACCCCGAGCCGGTCGCACTCCTTTCCGTGAATATCCAAGAGGAAGTGTGGAAGGAGTGGATCGACGACTTCGATGAAGTGGTGGCGAGGATTGGCGTCTCGCCCCTGATTCTCGAGCAGCTCGAGCCGACCGTTCACTTCGCGATCGAAGATGGCGACCCGGTGCTTCATGTCGGGAGCGGCGACCTGCTCGGCGCATTCGGCGCGACCGGCGGCCGCGGAATGGGGGGGGCGGAAATGTTCCTCGCGCCCCTCGCGATCTCCGCCTTCACCCGGCCGTGCCAAATCCTGATCCCGCTCCGCGACCCCGAGCGCGCCATCAAGCTGCTCTCCGAAAACCGTACGCTGGGTCGGACTCGGCGTGATCGTGACACTTCGGTCGACTGGGTCCGCGTCGAGGGGAAGAGCCGTTGGATCCTGACCGCTCAGTTCTTCAACATGATTCAGCTACGATTTGGGATCGCCGTTGATCAGGGGCACCTGGTGGTCTCCAACATCCCGTGGCTCGAGCGCGCAGAGATCCGTGGCTTTGACGATGGCGGCTTGGCGAGCGTTGCGCTTCGTATCGCTCCCGGCTCTGGCGAGAAACAGCTCGCGGGGCTGTTCACGGCGGCGGTCGAAGGGGAGCGGAAGGCGGCGCACCAGAGCGCGGCCCGCCTCTATCCGTTCATGCTCGTCGCAAACGGTGGATCCGTTTCGGATGCAGTAGGCCGCCACGAGACGCTGTTCGGTTTCCGCCCTGCGCAGCCTCGGGGGGGCACGTGGTCTTGGTCGAGGGGCGAGGTCACCAGTTCCGTCTTCGGAACTTCCACGCGCCCGCGGCAGCCGGGGCACAAACCAGGAGATCGAAACTTCGGAGTCCTCCGGCAGCTCGAGGTGCTAAATGTCAGCGCGCAACTCGAGGGGGACGGTCTGCGCACCCAGTTCCGAGTGAAGTTGCGCAGAGAGCCGTAGACCGCCTGAGCGCGAGCGTGAAATGAGACCGCCGGGCGTCGAGCGCAGTGCTCGACGTCCGGCGGTTTTTCGTTCAAGACGCAAGGCTTCAGGGACTCAGAGACTCAGGGACTCAGGGACTCAGGGACTCAGGGACAAGCGGGGAAGCTTGCGCACCCGAGTGGGCCGGGAGTCGGGTCGAGTCCGCACACGGAATAGGGCGCGCTCGGAAGCGGCCCGGTCCCGAACAGGGAGGCGAGCGAGAAGATCACGTCTGCGATGTTCACCTGCTCGTCGTCGTTGGCATCGAGCGCAACTGAGCAGAGCGCGACACCGCCCCCGAACAACACGCTGAGCGACGTGATCGGGTCAGAAATGTCGATGTTGCCGTCGGAATTCGCATCGCTCCGCACGAAGAACTCGCCTTCGCACTCATCCGGAATTCCGTTGGTGTTGTTGTCGACGCTGGTACCTCCGGAGATATCGCACCCATCCGGCACGCCGTTCGTGTTGCAGTCGATGGTGTCGTCGAAACCGGGGCAGGTGTCGCCGAGATCGCAGATTCCATCGGAGTCGCTGTCCACGCCATCGTTCGCGGGGGCGTCGGTGCCCGAGGAACAATCGTCGCAACCATCGCCGTCGAGATCGCGACAGGCGGTGTTGTCGAGCGGCGAGAGGTCGTCGCCGTCGGCCACACTGTCGTTGTCGTCGTCCAGGTCGCCGGTATCGCAGAGCCCGTCGGAATCGGTGTCGAGGCCGTCGTTCCCCGGTGCGTCGGTGCCGGACGAACAGTCGTCGCAGCCGTCGCCGTCGGCGTCGCGGCAGAGGGTGTTGTCGAGCGGCGCGTTGTCGAGGGCATCCGTGACGCCGTCGCCGTCGTCGTCGGGGTCGAGTGCGTCGCAGGTTCCGTCA
>CALEHF010000129.1 GCA_937876125.1 uncultured bacterium | reverse complement strand
CTCTCGGTGACGGTAACCAACGGAGTTCTTTCGACCTCGGGTGACTTCGAGCTCTGCTTCGACGGAGCGAATGCCGCGCGTCGACTGCTCTTCGTCGAGCAGTCGACCGTGACCCTGGTCGGTGAGCTCGTCGATCTCTCGGCGAACCCGATCCCCGGCTTCGTCATGTTGCGGAACGCGAGCGACGGCAGCTTTGTCACGGGAACGCCCACCGATCCCGCGACCGGAGGGTTCTCGATTCCGCTCGGCGATTTGACCTATGAGCTCGAAGTGGACCCGCAGTCGGTTCCGCTCGGATTCATCGCTCCCCCGGCGGTCTCGGTGACCGCAGCGGGCGGCACGATCGTGGTCGGGAATGTGAACGGCGTCACCTACAACGCCGGTTCGACTCCGCCGATGACGATCACCGTCCAGAGCGCCTCCTCGGCAGTCTCTGGAACGGTCACCGACCCGACCGGCCTGGGAATGCAGGTGCAAGTGGTCGCGCTCGACAGCGCGGACAACTACATCGCGAGTAGCTTCTCGGGCCCGAGCGGCAACTACACGATTCCGATCGCACCGGGGACGTACGAGATCAAGATCGATCCGTTCACGATCCCACCCGGATTCTCGCCGCCCGCTTCTTCGCTGGTCACTCTGGGGGGAGGTCAGACGATCGTCGTTGACTTCCAACTCGCGGCGACCTCCGCGGCGGTGAGCGGAAAGGTCTTCTACAACGACACGATCTCGGGGACCGAAGTCGCGATCGGTGCCTTCATCGAGCTGCGCGACGCGGTCACCAACAACTTCCTCGGGGGGATGTACTCCGAGCCGAATGCGCTCCAAGAACTGGTCTACTCCCTTCCGATCGGCGCCGGATCGTTCGAAGTCCGCGTCGATCCCTTCTCGGTGCCGCAGGGACTGCTCGCTCCCCCGCCGGTCGCCTTCACCGTCACGGTGAACTCGATCTCCGGCGCGGTGACGATCTCGGAGGCCGCCCACGGTGGCGACCTCGACCTCACCGACGGAGTGATCGACTTCGAACTCGCCGAAGCGGGCAACGAATTCTTCGGCCAGATCCGCGCCGACTTCGGCGGTGGATTGACGGGGACCTTCGGGGTCGTCTTCCTCGAGATCGCGGACGGAAGTCAGACGATCATCGCAGAAGCGGTCTCGACTCCGCTCGGAAAGTTCAGCTTCTCGCTGGCGGACGGCAGCTACAACCTGTTCGTCGATCCGTTCAGCCTGCCGAACGGATTCATCTCTCCCCCACCGGCGTTCCTGACCGTGTCGGGTGGCACCGTTTCCGTCAACGGGACGCCGACCGTCACCGACGCGAACACCCGCTACAACATCGACCTCGGCATCGCCGCGGCGTCGTTGACCGGAGAAGTGTTCGACTCGAGCGCCAACCCGCTGCCGGGCGTCCTGGTCATGCAGTTCAGTGCCACGACGGGGAGCTTCCTCAACGATTCCTTCACTGATCCATCCGGCCGCTACCTGCTGCCGGTGATCGACGGAAACTACCGCGTCGAAGTCGATCCGTTCTCGCTCCCCGCAGGGTTGATCCCCCCGCCCCCCACCGACATCAACGTCTCGGGGACGACGGTCACCCTCAGCAACAACTCCACCCTCGATCTCACGATCCCCGACGATCTCGACCTGATCTGCGCCGCGCCGGTCGGCTCGATCCAGGTCAACGTGGTCGACGAGTTCGGGAACCCGCAGTTCGCCGAGGTCGAAGTGACCAACGCCTCCGGCACGGTGGTGATCGCGAATGTGTTCGTCAGCGGTGCGCCGCAGACGATCGGTCTCGCAGCGGGCGCATACCTCGTGCGCATTCCGGGCTTCTCGCTGCCACCAGGGCTGATCGCTCCGGGGCCGGTCAGTCTCACGGTCGCCGGCAACGGTGACACCACCGACGGCTCCGGAAGCCCGGCGGACGGCCAGATCACCTTCACCCTGTCCGAAGCCGCGGCGATCATCTCGGGAACCGTGAGCCTGGCAGGCTCGCCGATCGCGGGAGCTCAGATTGCTGCGATGTCCGGCGGAAACCAAGTGGCGACTGCGAACACCAACATCAGCGGCTTCTACTCGATCGAGCTCTCGGTCGGTAACTACGAGCTCGCGTTCATCGGCGGACTCCCCGCCGGTGTGGTGCCCCCCGCGCCGACCTTCATCAACGTCAGCGACCAAGACCTGACGGTCGACTTCGACCTGATCCCCGCGGATGGCGACATCAGTGGCACGATTACCCTCGACGGGGTCGGTGTCGTCGCGATCGTTCAGGCGATCGAGTTCGACGCGGTCTCCGGGGGCTTCGCTCCGGTGACGAGCACCATCACCGACGCGAACGGCGCCTACCAGCTGTTCCTCCCCAACGGCACCTTCACGATCATCGCGGAGTTCGAGGACACCGTCGTCGATCCGGCGCTCGAGATTCTCGTCCCGCCGATCCCGGCCGAGTCGATCGTCAACAACGACTCGACCGTCCTCAACCTTGCGTACTTCATTCAAGGGAATGCCGCGCCGGGAGAGCCGACGACCCAGACTTTGATCGGTGACATCACCGCGGGTGGCGCTCCGTACGACGTTCCGCTGATCGTCTTCCACCTCTCGGGCACGACCCCGCTCGAAGTCCCGGTCGGGCTGTTCCGTTCCAACGGTGCGAGCTACCAGATCGCCCTCGTCGAAGATCCGACCGACTACCGCGTCGCGATCTTCGAACCCGAGCTTCCGCCGAACGGCTTCACCGCCCCGGCTCCGGTCGACGTGACCGTGAACACCGGTACGATCACGGGAACCGGCGTGGCTCCGGACGGAGGGAACTTCCGCCTCGACTGGGACATCGCGGTCGCGGGCGCGGTGATCTTCGGTACCGTGACCGACGCGACCGGAGCGCCGCTCATCGGCGTCGAGGTCAGCGCATTCGATACCGTCAACTTCCTCCCCGGCCCCCTCAACTTCACCGACGGGACCGGCTCCTACAGCTTCGTCCTGCCGGTCGGTGAGTGGTCGGTCGGGCTGTTCGGCCTGCCGGCGAACGTCGTCATTCCGACCGAGCAAGAGCTCGTGATCGCGGGCACCGGTCCCTTTACCATCGACATCGACGGAGTGAGCGCCCCGGATGGAAACATCGACTGGGTCGTCGCTGACGCCCATGCGGTGTTGACCGGCCAGCTGACCATGAACTTCGGCGCCGGGCCGACCCCGACGCCGGGGCGAATCATCGCCTACGACGGCACGACCGAGGTCAGCTCCGTCTTCTCGCAGGACGGCACCTACGAGCTGTTCCTCCCCCTCGGCAACCTCACGGTGGTCGCGGAACTCGATTTCTTCGATCCCAACCTGATCATGCCGCTTCCGTTCGAGACGACGGTGACCGACACCGGCGCGATCGTCGCGTTGACGCACGACTTCACCTTCGTGCCGCCGGACGCGCTCAATCCCGCGCAGATGGTGTTCGGTGTGGTCGCGATCGACGGCCTCGGATCTCAGGTCGAGCTCGACATCTTCACCGATACCGGAGTCTTCGTCGGAACGATCCAGACCGACCTGCTCGGCAACTGGAGTGTCTTCCTCGGCCCGGGTTCTTACACGATCTCGGTGTCGGCCAACGACATTCCCCCCGGCTTCGTCGGAACCACTTCGTTCGACTTCGACGTCAACACAAACGGGGTCGACGGTGTGGGAGTGCTGTTCGGGAACGTCTCGATTCAGCTGAACACAACCGGTGCCGACTTGACCGGCATCGTCACCGCGGGTGGCTCACCGGCCGCGGGGGTTGCGATTTACTGGTTCCCCGACGCGGGCTTCCTTCCGATCGTCGCGATCACGGATGGATCGGGCGCCTACGCCGTGACGATCCCCGACGGGGTCTACGAGCGTGAGTTCGATGCGCTCTCGATCCCGAGCGGCTTCATCACTCCCGAGCACGCAGATGTCACCTTCACGGGTGGACCGGTCAACACGGATCACACTCTCGGTGCGTCCGCGGGTACCGTCTCCGGCTCACTCGCTGACGACAATGGCCCCGTCCATGGCTACGTCTTTGGTTGGGGCACCGCGGGTTATTCCTTCACTTACACCGACTCGGACGGCAACTACACCCTCGAATTGCCCGCGGACGATTTCTCCGTCTTGGTGGAGCTCCCCGACCTCGGCGGTTCTTCGGGACCGCAGCCGGGAAACATCGAGCGCGTGCAGCCCGATCCGATCTTTGCGTCGATCAGCGCTGGCACGAGCCTCACCGGCCAAGATTTCTTCTTCGCCGATGCTCTGAGCACGGTCTCGGAGAACCTGTTCGGGTCCCTCGTCTTCGGCCAAGGAAACCCCGCGATCGGCGGCGAGGTCGTCGTCACGAAGTGGCTCGGCGGCCGCTGGCTCACCCACGCGTTTAGAGACTCCGGTCAATTCGGATCACCGGCAGGGGAGGGTTTCCAGATCCTTCTCAGCGGTGGCCTCTACCGAGTGGAGGCGATCGAAGTCCAAGGCGCGCCCACCGCCGCAGGACCGCGAGAGATTGAGGTCGACGCGACCGGAATCCAGGAAGGCGGACAGCCGGGCGGATTCATTCAGATCGACGTCAACGTCCTCACGGTCACCGGCGATGTGATCATGACCGGCGTCGGAGCACTCGAGAGTGTCGAGGTCGCCGCGTTCGAAAGTGGACCCGCGGGTGGCCGACTGCTCGGTGCAGGCACCACGGATGCGCTGGGCGCCTACTCTATGACGATCTCCCAAGGTCAATACGAAATTCAGATCACGACGGGGGTCCCGGTCGAAGGGATCCTGCCGCCGCCGGTGATCGCAACGGTCACCGACAACGCGGGTACCCTCGAGCTCGAAATCGATTCGATCCTCGTCTTCCCCGCAGTCATCGACTGGGCGGTCGGCGCGGCCGACGGCAACCTCAACGGGCAGGTGACGGTCGACGGAGTCTTCACCGACGCCGAGATCGACGTCTATGAGGGAATCACCCTCGTCATGACCGCCCCTGCGGTTGCCGGCCTCTACAACTTCAACGTGCCCGCCGGGGTCTTCTCGGTGATCGCGCGGATCGACAATGCTTCTCCCGGGTTGCTCGCTCCGCTCCCTCTCGAGGTGACGGTTGTGGACACCGGCTCGATCGAAGCGACGAACCACGACTTCTTGTTCGTGAATCCAGTGCCGGGAACGACCCAGAACCTCACCGGTTCGATCCGTTCCGACGGCAACCCGATTCCGAACGCCACCCTCTACCTGCTGACCCCGACCGGCGGCCTGATCTCCCCCGTCTACGGCGATCTGACCGGCAACTTCTTCCGCAACCTCGGCGCGGGAGCGTACCGTCTCGCCGTGGACGACGCGGATGTCCCCATCGGCTTCCCCGGCACCGCCGAAGTGTCGTTCACCGTCTCTGCGAGCGGGATCTTCGGTGAGGCTGTCAACGGCAACCACATCGACTTCGATCTCGACACGACGGGCACGCTCGTCTCGGGCACTGTGGTCGACTTCACGACGGCGGGACTCGCGGGCGTCACGGTCCTCTTCGAGAGTGAGCCGTCCCCGACCGGTCCGGGAGCGAGCCTCTTCGCCACCACCGATGCGACCGGCGCTTACGCCCTGTACTTGCAACCGAACCTGTTCGAAGCTTGGCTCGACCCGTCGACGCTGCCGGCCACCTTGGTCGCGCCCCCGTTCATTGACGTCGACGTCCAAGTGAGCCCCCTCACGCTCGACTTCGATCTCGAGCAGTCGATCGGCACGATCAGCGGTCACGTCTTGGTTCTTGGGTCCGCCCCGATCGAAGCCGATGTGATCGTCATCGATCCGACCGACGGCTCCGAAGTGACGTTCGGGCTCGCGGATGCGGCGGGCGACTACTCGATCGGCATGCCGGCGGGAAGCTATGTGCTCGTCGCCGAGGTGTTCCCGTTCGATGCGGAGACGACCTTGATCCCTGATCCCCAAGAGATCACGATCACCGCGGGTCAAAGCCTCACCGTCGACTTCGACTGGCTCGCCGCGACCGGCGCGGTTCACCAGGTTCTCACCGTGCGCGTCCTGCAAGCGGGCGTGACGGTGGCAGCAGAGCTCGGATTCACCAAAGAGAGCGCGACGACCGCGGACCTGTTCCACGAGTTCGCTGAGGCCGAGACCACCTTCAACCTGGAGCACGAAGCGCTGGTCGCTCTCACTCCGGGGACCTACGAGGTCGTGGTCGAGTTCGCGAACAACCAGCCGGTCTCCGTTCCTGAGTTCACTCAGTTCATTGTCACTGCGACCGAGATCACGCTCGCCGGTGCGACCCTCACGGGGAACCTGCTCGAGCTGAGTCTAGACCCGCCGATCAACCCGACCGGCTACCTCGTCACCGGAGTCGTGCGCGACGCCGCGGGCACAGTAGTCTCGGGGGTTCAGGTCGACGCCTTGGACCTCCTCACCGGCTCCCCCGGCGCCTCCTCCACCACCGACCTCGGTGGCAACTACAACCTCGATTTGGCGGTCGGCTCCTGGGAAGTTCAGATCATCGGAGCGCTACCAGCCGGCAACATTGCGCCGGCCGCGGTCGCCGTCGAGGTCACCGACAACGCCGGAACCTTGAGCGCGAGCTTCGACGGGGTTCCGACCTTGGACGGGATCCTCGATCTCGACCTGCTCGGCGGACACGGATCGATCGACGGAACGATCATCGTCGACGGAGTCGTCACCGACGGCTCGATCCTGGTGTACAGCGGCACCACGCTGATCTCGGAAACGTTCACCGTCGTTGGCGCCTTCGACTTCTTGCTGCCGGCCGGCAACTTCAATGTGATCGCTGTCGTGCCCGGCATGGACAACATCAACCTGCTCACTCCCCTCCCCTTCGCCTTGGCGGTGGTCGACACCGGCAGCGTGGAGGCGACCAACCACGACTTCTCGTTCGTGCAGCTCGCGGCCAACCCCGGTGCGACTCTCTTCGGACGATACTGGGTCGACGGCTTCGGCGCTCAGGGCGGCATGACCGTCACTCTGGCGACCGGTGAGATTGTGGCGCGGCTCTTCTCCGATCCGAGCGGGAGCTTCGCGGTCACTCTGCCGCCGGAGGACTACCTGATCTCGATCGACGCGAGCTCGCTGCCCTTGGGTTACTCGAACGAGACCTCGACCGACTTCTCGATCGTCGGAAACTCGATCTCCGGAACCGGCCTCATCGCTCAAGGGGTGGCCTTCGTGGTGAACACCACGGGGACCGTGGTCTCGGGGAACGTCGCCGACCACCTCGGTGCCGGCCTCGCGAACGCGGTGCTCTTCTTTGAGTGGTTCGACCCGGCGGCGGGCGATCTCAGTGCCTGGGCGATCACCGACGTCGCGGGCGACTACTCGATCCTGCTCGAGGAGCGGTTCTACGAGTCCTGGTTCGACGCTGCGACGATCCCGAGCACCTCGGTGCGCCCGGCGTTCGCCGACTTCGCGGTCGAGCTGACTCCGATCACCCTCGACTTCGCGCTTCTCGAAGCGGTCGGGACCGTCTCGGGGACCGTGACCTTGAACGGTCTCTCGAACGGGGACGAGGATCTCTTCGTCAACGATCCGACCACCCTCGACGAGATCTCCTTCGTCGAGGTCGCGATCGACGGTACCTACACCATCAACATGCCCGCGGGCACCTACACGATCATGCCCGAGGGCGAGTTCGATCTCACCGCCATCGTCACTCCCGATCCGAGCCGTCAGACGGTGACGCTTGGAAGCGCGGCGACCGGGGTCGACTTCGACTTCATCTCTGCGACCACCGAGCAGGTCCTCAGCGGCCGACTCCTCAGCAACGCGATCCCGAACTTCGGTGAGGTCTTCATCACCAAGGAAGACGCCGGGGTCCCGGGTCAGTACGACGCGTTCGCTTGGGTGGGCGCTCAGTTCAACGGCGCCGACTTCTTCTTCGACATCGCGTTGACTGCGGGCACCTACCAGCTGTACGCGCTGGAGTACAACAACTTCGACATCAACGTGGGTCCGTTCGACATGGTGGTCACCCCCAGTGACATCACCGTCGACGGGGTGCTCCTCACCGGCTCGCTCGACATCGACGTCGGCGGCAACCCGGGGGCTCCGACCTTCCAGATCACCGGTACGATCACCGACGCTCTCGGCGCTGCGGTCGCGGGAGTGGTCATCGAGGCGACGTCGCTCACCGGGCCCGGCTCGTTCCTGAGCACGACTTCTGACGTGGCCGGCCTCTATGCGCTCGATCTGATCGGGGACGAGTATGAGTTGGGAGTGCTCTCCGGAGCGCCGGTCGACACCCTCACCCCGCTGCCGATCGACGTGGACGTGATCGACAACGCGGGTACGCTCGAGCTCGAAGTGGGCGGGTTCGCCAACCCGACCGGAGTGGTCGATTGGAGCTTCGCGACCGCTCACGGCAACGTGACCGGCACGGTGGCAGTCGACACCATCGCTACCGACGCCGAGATCATCGTCTTCGACGGCACCACTGTGGTGGCGATCGGGGACGCGCCTGGCGGACTGTTCGACCTCAACTTGCCCGCGGGCAACTTGACCGTGATTGCGGCGGTTCCGAATCTCCTGACCGGGATCTTGGTCCCGGCTCCGTACGAGGTCACCGTGGTCGACACCGGGTCGATCGAGACCACCAACCACGATTTCGACTTCATTACGATCGACATTTCGAACCCGGGTCAAACGCTCTCGGGATATGTCAGCATTGACGGGTTCGGTGCCGCTGGGGTCTCGCTCCTGGTCCTCAACGGATCGGGCGTGATCGTGATGGTGATCGAGACCGACGAGTTCGGTGACTTCGAAGTCACCCTCCCGCCGGGGAACTACACTCTTCAAGTTTACGCCGACGACGTACCCCCCGGTGCTGTCGGCCTCACCTCGACGACGCTGATCGTCACCAACGACGCGGTCAGCGGCCAGGGTTTCCTCCAAGGCGAGATCTCCTTCGGGATCGTCACCCTGGGAAGCACCATGTCCGGAGCCGTCACCGATTCGCTCGGCGCGGCGGTCTCCGCCCAGGTGATCCTCGTCGAAGGGATCAACAACGACTACGAAGGCTTCGCGACGACGGACGTGCTCGGACTCTACTCCATTGATCTTCCAGACGGTGACTACGAGGTCTTCTTCGACGCCACGCGCGTTCCCGCGGGTGAGGTCATGCCGGGACTCATCGACGTTGCGATCGTCGGCGCACCGGTCACCTTGGACCTTCAGTTCCTGGCTGCTGATGCCATGGTAAGCGGCACGATCACGGTCGACTCGGCCGCGACCGACCTCGGGTTCGTCGTTGCCTACGACGTTTCCACGGGCGATCCGGTCAACTACGGGCTTTCGGACGTCTTGGGCGCGTACGCGATCGAGCTGCCTGCTGGAATCTTCACGATTCAGGTGCACATCGACGACGACAGCGTCGACCTGGCGACCTTCCTGATCCCGGATCCCCAGCGCGTAACGATTGCGGGCGGTGTCGACGTCACAGGCATCGACTTCGACTTCGCGGATACCGCGGCTGTTTCCGATCAGCAGATCGTCGGTCACTTCGTCAGCGCCGGCATCTTTGTCGACGGCGAGTTCGACCTCTACAAGGAGAGCGCGACGGTCCCGGGCGAGTTCAACTTCTTCAACGACTTCTCGACCGACTTCGACGGCGTGAACCAATCCTTCTTCATGGCGCTCACCGAGGGGACTTACACCTTCGAGGTGACCGCGGCCGACGGTATGCCGATCACCTTGGGACCGTTCACTCTCGTCGTGACTGCGGGCGGCGTGACCTTCGACGGTCAATCGGTCACCGGTGATCTCGATATCGATCTCGCCGGCCCTCCCCCCACGACCACCTTCCAGATCTCCGGTACGATGCTCGAC
>CALEHF010000128.1 GCA_937876125.1 uncultured bacterium | reverse complement strand
GTTGGAAGTCAGCGTTGGAAATCAGCGTCTTTATCAGTGTTCGGAAGCAGCCAGTGATTGAATCCACTCCGCAAGCAAGTCCTGGCAGCGCACCAACAGTTGATCCTCCTCGCCGTCCGGATTCGAAAGGGTGTATTGAGCCCGGCTTCGTTTCTCGGCCAACGGTACCTGGGTAGCTTCGCGGCGAGACCACTCCGTTGCCGTCCAGCCTCGGGTCTCGGTGACCCTACGAAGGCGATCGTGCTCGGGAGCATCGATGAAGAGGACGACATCCGCTCGGTCTGGGTAGGGACTGGTCTCGAGCAGGGGGATGTCGAGGAGGACCAGCGGTCGCTTCCCCGGAAGTGGACTCCTGGCATCTGAACCGTTCCAAGCTAGGTGCGCAAGCTCTTTGTCGATCCGCCGACGCACCTCGGGGTGGACCAGGGCATTCAGGCGCTCCCGACGGGCGGGATCGGTGAAAACCCTGGCTGCGAGGGCGGAGCGGTCAAGGACCCCATCTTGCCCCGTGACACCCGGAAACTCAGCCTCGATCGCTCCCCGAATCTGAGGGTCCTCGAGGACCTCATGGGCGATCCGGTCGGCGTCAATGACTCGAGCCCCGAGCTCTCCGAACACACGTGCCACCCGGCTCTTTCCCGAGCCGATCCCGCCGGTGACAGCGACGACGAAGAGGGCACCTGGGTTACTTGCTGGCGTCATACCAGTCGCTCCCGGATGAGGCAGAGACGAGGAGGGGGACGTCGAGGGTGATGACCTCCTCCATGCATCGCCTGAGATGTTCTTGTTCCACCTCGAGCAAACTCTCGGGCACTTCGAGGAGGAGCTCGTCGTGGATCTGGAGAAGAATCCGTGCCGGGGAATTGCGCTCCTCGATCGAGCGATGGATATCGATCATCGCCTTCTTGATAACGTCTGCCGCGCTTCCTTGAACCACCGAGTTGACCGCGAAACGTTCACCGCGCGCGCGTTCCCGCGGGAGGCGCGATTGGATTTCGGGAACCGGCCGGCGGCGGCCGAACAAGGTGCGCACCTCGCCGGTTTCGCGAGCCGACTCCTTCGTCTCTTCGATGAACCTCTTCACTCCAGGGAACTGCTCGAAGAACGCTTCGATGAAAGTCTTTGCAGCAGCGACCGGAATCTTCAAGTCGCGCGCGAGTCCAAATGCGCCCATTCCATAGATGACTCCGAAGTTCACCGCCTTCGCCGCGGAGCGTTCCTCACGGGTGACGTCGGCGGGATCCTTGCCGTGGATCTTCGCGGCGACCGTGGCGTGGATGTCCTCGCCGTCTCGCAGAGTCTTCACCAAGGTTTCGTCTCCACAGATGTGCGCGAGAAGTCGCAGTTCGATCTGGGAGTAGTCCGCAGAGAGAAACACATCCCCCTCGCGGTTCGGCCGGAACGCGCGCCGAATCCGTCGACCGACCTCACTGCGAATCGGAATGTTCTGCAGATTCGGTTTCTCCGAACTCAACCGTCCCGTTGCCGCCACCGTCTGTCGGAAGTCGGTATGGAGTCGCCCGGTCGCCGGGTGCACCAGTTTGGGGAGCGCGGTGATGTAGGTGCTCAACAGCTTGGAGAAGGTGCGGTACTCGAGCACCAATGCGGGGAGCGGTTGATCGGGCACCTGGGTCGAGAGCTCATCGAGAACTTCTGCGCTCGTCGAGCGACCGGTCTTCGTCTTGTGGATCACGGGAAGGCCCAGTTTTTCGAACAAAATCACCTGGAGCTGCTTGGGGCTTCCGATGTTGAACTCTTCACCCGCGGCCTCGTAGACCTCTCTTTCGAGGACTCCGACCGCTTTCTCGAGCTCCACTTGCTGCTCGCCGAGACGAGCTACGTCGAGAGTGATCCCCTCGCGCTCCATGTCGACCAAGACCTCGATCAGGGGGCACTCAATCTCGTACAGCACTTTGCCGAGGGAGAGGCTCTCAATCTCTGGCTCGAGGTGTTCGGTCAGTCGCAGAGTGAAGTCGGCATCCTCGGCGGCGTAGTCACTGATCGCCTCTGGCTCGAGGTCTGCCATCGAGACTTCGTCAGCGCCGCGTCCGATGATATCGCCGATCGGAATCATCCGATGTCCCAGTCGTTCACCCACCAGATCGTCGAGTTTGTAGCGCCCGTGCAGAGGTTGGATCAAGTACGAGGCGAGCATCGGATCGAAGGCGATCCCTCGCAGGCGGATCCCATCGTTCGCGACGATCTGCGCGTCGTACTTCATGTTCTGGCCGATCTTCCCGACGGATCGATCTTCGAGGAGCGGCTTCAGGCGGGCGATCACCTCCGCGCGCGGCATGCGTCCTTTCCCTGGCGACTCGAGCGGCACGTAGAAAGCCTGTCCCGAGTGCACCGCGATCGAGAACCCGACCATGCGATCCAGGATCGGTTCGAGTCCCGTGGTCTCGGTGTCGAACGCGAATCGACCCGTGCTCCGGCATTCGGCGAGCAGGCGATCGACCTCGGCGAGATCTGCGACCAGCCGATACGTTCCCGCGGGGACACTCGGAGGTGCGGCGGGGGAGTCCTCCATGCCAGGGAGCATCTGCTCTGAAGAACTGCCCGGAGGGGGGGGCGGCGTGAGCGCCTCTTGCTCTTTGATGAGTTGCTCACGGAATCGGCGGAAGCCGAGTTCTTGGAAGATCTCCAGCAACGTCGGCAGATCCGGTTCCGAGACCTTGAGCTCTTCGAGGGGCTGGGGAAGTTCGAGATCGGTGCGCAGTTCGACGAGCCAGCGCGAGAGGCGCATGTTTTCGACCTGCTCCCGGATCAGTTTGACGTTTCTGGGGGTGATTCCGGCCGGCACCGGATCCTCGAGGACTCGTTCAATGTCATCGACCACCGACAGGATTTTGGCGGCCCCCTTGGCTCCGATTCCCATGACGCCAGGGATGTTGTCTGAAGAGTCTCCGACGAGCGCCTGGTACTGGACCACCTGATCGGGGCGGATGCCCTTTTTCCCGAGCAACCAGGCGGGATCGCGCAGATCACCGTCCCGCTCGTCGAGAATCTGGACCCGGTCGGAGAGGACTTGTTCGAGATCCTTGTCTTTCGACAGAATTCGGACCTCGAGGCCCGCTCGATCCGCGGCGACGCTGGCGCTGGCGATCCAGTCATCGGCCTCGATCCCCTGTTCAGTGAGGATCGGGATGCGGAACGCTCTGAGGATTCGATCGATCCAGGGGAGCTGTGCGACCAGTTCCTCGGGCATCGCCTCGCGGGTCCCTTTGTACTCAGGGAACCGTTCATGGCGAAATGTGGGGCCTGGGGCATCCATCGCCACCGCCCAGCGCTGTACGCCGTACTGCTTGCGCAGGCGCAAGAGGAGGTCGGTCACCGCGTAGATCGCTTGGACCTGCATCCCCTGGCTGTTGGTCAGGGGGCGCATCCCGAAAAATCCGCGGTAGATTTGGTAGTGTCCGTCGATGAGGTAGAGAACCTCGGGCAACGGTGCCTCCTCGAGAGTTGGCAGACTGTTGGAAAAGTGCTTTCGATCGAAATGACCTTTTCAGCAGGCTGTTGGGGGGGTCTTCTCGGATCCAGTCTTGTGAGATCCAGTTCTCTATTCTTTATGGGATCGAGGCTTGAGTCGAGTGCTGAGGAATCGAAAACGGAGAGATCACCCGCCTGGTAGGATCCACCATAGTCGGGGGCGATCCGCGCGGCAACGGCCGCACTTGACACCTTCACCGGCATTCCTACAATCACGTGCTTCTGAGACGTGCTCCATGGGGTGCGTGGCGCTTCTTCGGTGACACACGTGTTCCCAAGACTTGACGCGCTCAGACTAGCTCGTCGATCCCGCGCTCGAATCGCGCGGGAATGGGTCTGCTGACGGCGGTTTGCTTTTGGGTCCTGGCTGTTTTGAAGGGTCCTGGCTGTTTTGAAGGTCTAGGCTCTTTGAAGGGTCCAGGTGCTCCAAAGGTTCCAAGCGTCTCCGCGGGGAGGATGACGCGCCCGTCTGGCAGGATGAGCTTGAGTTGCTCGGAGTGAGTTTTGCGACGGGCGGGTACTCCTCTCCTCGCTGCGCTCCGCTCATTGAGTCGCGTCGGAGTCCATCACAGAAGAGCTGTCGACTTCAGTCGAGTCGATCGCCCGACCTAACCGATCTATCGCGGAAGAAACAAGCAGAGGCCGATTCTCACGCACGGGGTGTGCGTGATGGTCGGCGTGATTCAGGAGGACTCGATGGCCAGGAGGCAAGGCGGGATTCACTTCTCGTACCTCGTAGTGGCAGTCGTCATGTGCGTCGGACTCATCGGATTTAGCTTCACTCAAAATAGTGAGATGCAGAAGCTGACCGATAATTACAATGACGTTGAGGCTGTTCGTAAGCAGAAGGAAGAGGCGCTTCGTGCCCTCTCGACCAAGTACGACAATCTTCGCCAGGTGGCGATTGGTGACATCAACATTGAACCCGATGTGGTCGCTCTTCGCTCAACGGTCGATCGCTTCGGCACAGACATGGGCACCGCTCTCGGCAACCAATACATCCTCGGTTCGCTGAGCATGGAAGAGTCGATTGCCCAGGCAGTGACAGCCCTGAGTACTACCCATGCAAGACTCCTCTCCCAGAAGAGCGAAGCTGAGTCGAAAGACGCTGAGTCTCTCGCCCACATGCGCGAGATCGATTCCATCCGCGCTGATCTCAACGAGCAGATTGCGGGACTCCGAAACGATGCCGATACGCTCACGGCCGACCTCGAACGCATCCGGGCCGAGGCACGGGAGGAGCAGACCCGTCTCCAGAACGAGATCACCGAGCTCGAAGAAGAGTGGTCCGGCAAGGTCTACCAGCTGAACCGCGACAAGGCGATTGCCCAGGGTCTCCTCGATCAGGCGAACCAGCGGATCGAAATCTTGCAGCGCGAGATCAACAAAGAGAAGACCTTCGCGATGGTCGAGCCGGACGGCAAAATCCTCCGCGTCGAGGAAGAGCTGGGCTTTGCCTGGATTGACCTCGGACAGCAGGACCGTGTGCGCCGCGGACTGATCTTCGACGTCTTCCAGTACGTCAAAGGTGGTAAGCGTCTCCAAAAGGGTCGCGTCGAAGTCGCTCGCATCGAAGCAGACTTCGCCGAAGTGAAGATCCTCGAGACGCTGGACCCGTTCAACCCGATCGCGATTGGTGATCAAATCGCGAGCCCGTTCTTCGATACCAAGGACGCCCCGGTCTTCGTGTTCGCCGGCGAGAAGCCGAGGAACAACCGTCTGTCGAAAGAAGAGATCGTTCAGAAGATCGAAGCGTTCGGCGGTTCGGTCGAGGCGGCAGTGCGCCTCGAGACGAAGTACGTCGTCGCCATGATGGGCTACGAAGAGACTCCGGAGTACGAAGAGGCCCGCAAGCTCGGGATCACGATCCTGCGCGAAGAGGAGCTTCTCGACTTCATCGAGCAGTAGTCGGTAGAGAGCGCGAACCGGTTCGAACGGGGCAGCGTACGCCGCATGCTCTTTTCGACCCGCGCGCCCTGGATACTGTTCCTCGGACGTTGAGGCGGATCGGTCCCTTTTGGGGTCGATCCGCCTTTTTCATGCGCGTCAGATCTCTCTGAATCCCCACACGCGATGGTCCAGCTTCCGCCCCCTTGCTATCCTGTCCGGCGATCCCCCCTCGTCCCCATCTAGAGGAGAGCGTCCCGATGCCCCTGCCCCCCGTCGCCGACCTCAAGGTGATGTCCTTCGGCGAGCATCTTGAAGAGCTCCGTGGTCGCATCGTGCGTTCACTCCTGCTCACGTTCTTCTTCGCCATCATCGCTCTGATGTTCCAGTCGAGTTTGATGTCGGTGGTCGCTGGTCCCCACATGCGTTCGATGCAGCAGGTCAAGGGACGACGCTTCGCAGCGGAACTGAACAAGCGCCTGGAGGTGTTGCATTCGCAGATGCAGGCGATTCCGAGCCGCGAAGGGGGCGCCGCGATTGCGGCAGAGGAAGAAAACGCTGCCGTGTTCGAATCTCTCGACGCCCTCGATGAGGAGCGCCGGCTCCTCGAACCCTTCGCGGCCGGTATTTACCGCATGCTGCGCGATCAGCGCCGCGAGTTGATCTCAGGTTCGGGCGTTTCCTCGCGGGTCGATGAGATTCGCGCCGACTTGGGGATGGCGATCGAGGATCATGCCTGGGGCGCCGGGGATTCAATCGAGACATCGGTGCGTCACCTCGACGGCATCGCGGCAGTGGTGGCGAGTTGGCGCAAGGCGGCCGCCAATTCCAGCGAATCCGATCCCGCCCCCCCCGAACGTGCGCTGAAGACACTGAAGGAGGTCGACGACGAGCTGGTCTCACTCGTCGTCATCGCGGACCGGCTTCACCACTGGCGGCTAGAGAAGACTCCGCTCCGCCTTCTCAGCCACGTCGAGGCGTTCTTTTCGCACCTCAAGTTGGCGTTTCTCGTGGGGCTCCTCATGGGCTTGCCGTGGATCACCTACGAAATCTGGCTCTTCATCGCGGCTGGGCTCTACCAGCACGAGCGTTCCGTGATCGCGCCGTTCCTGCCGTTCAGCCTCATCGGGTTGGTTTGCGGCGGCATGTTTGCGTACCACGTGCTGATCCCGGTCGGGCTCAGCTACCTCGCAGGTTATGGCGATCCCGACCTGTTCGAGCCAAATTTCACCCTCTCCAACTACATGTCGCTCATCTTCACGCTCTTGATCGGCATGGGGCTCGTGTTCCAGCTCCCCTTGCTGATGATCTTCCTCTCGCGGTCGGGCATCGTCTCTCCTGAGCAGTTTCGAAAGGTGCGCAAGTACTCGATTCTCGGGGCATTGGTCGTCGGAGCCTTCCTGACCCCTCCCGATGTCGTCACGCAGCTGCTGATGGCCGGCCCACTCGTGATCCTCTATGAAACGGGGATCCTCGCGAGTGTCTGGTTCCGCCGCCGAGCACGTGCCCGCGAGGCGGAACTGGCGGCGACCGGGACCGCTCCAGACGATGCCGGGGGTAAGGGTGAGTCGAAACGCGGCGAGTGATCGACTGGGTGCCGGAATCTCAAATCGTCGGTCGAAATCGTCGGTCGAAATGAGTTCTCCGACAGCCTCCCAGGTTCCGCGTTCCCGAACGAAGCGGACTCCGGTAGCTTGGGGGCTATGAAACGAGTTCTCTTCGCCTTCTCAGGCGGTATCGATGACGTTCTCGGGGTGCACTGGCTCAGCAAGAACCAGGGGCACCCAGTGGTGGCGATGTTGGCGGACCTCGGTCAGTCAGACAGACTCGACTCTCTCGGCGAGCTCGCCCTCGAGTCTGGGGCCCAGTCGACGATCATCGTAGATCTCAGACGCGAGTTCATTGAGCAGTTCGCGTTTCCGACGCTGATCTCGGGCGCGCGCTACGAAGATTACTTCCTCTCCACCCCTCTCGCCCGATATGCGATCGCCACCGAGCTCGTACGTCTCGCGCGGGAGCAGGGTTTTGAGATCGTTGGCCACGGGGCCTCCGGCGGCGGAAATGATCAACTCCGATTCGAAGCGTCGGTCGCCGCTCTCGACCCGAACCTCGACATCGTCGCTCCCCAACGCAACATGCCGTACATGGACCTTCCCGAGAAGCGTGAGCGGATTGCTCGTCTGAGCCTGCCCGAGCGCAAAGAGTTCGATCGCCTCATCTCCGTCGATCAGAACCTTTGGGGTTGCGGACAGGTGCACGGAGGGCTGAGCGATCCGTGGGAGTCACCCCCCGACGACACATACCTGGTGACTTGCAATCCGCTCGAGGCTCCCGACGAGCCGTGCGACGTTGTGATCGAATTCGAGCGTGGCTTGCCGGTCGCAGTGGATACGGTTCGCATGACTCCGGTCGATCTTGTGATCCACCTTCTCAAGCTCGGATCGGAACACGGCATCGGGCGGCTCGATCACGTTGAGAATCGAGTGCTGGGAGGGAAGCTGCGGGAGCTGTACGAAGCACCGGTCGCGCAGCTCCTTTACACCGCGCACGGGGCCCTCGAAGAACTCACGCAACCACGCGATCTCTTGCGCCTGAAGCGAAACCTTGCAGACGAATACGGGCGATTGATCTACGAAGGCCATTGGTTCGGAGAGTTGCGCGAGGCGCTCGATCACTTCTTTCGCGCGACCCAAAACTTCGTCTCAGGGCGAATCCGACTCCGTCTGTACAAGGGCTCAGTCACGGTGCGAGGTCGCGAGTCAAACTTTGGACTGTACGAACGCGATGGCGGCGAGGGCTCCGATCGAGCGCGCCGTGAGGCCGCGGTGGGCTTCGTCGATGCCATTACCCGCCAGCGAAAGGCGGAAGCCAACCGGCGGCGCCACCGATGAGAGTTTCGATTGTCACGGTAGGAGATGAATTGCTCATCGGTCGGGTGGTCGATACCCACGCCGCCTTCGCCGCCGCACTCATCGAGCCGCTCGGGGCGAAAGTCATCGCACATCGCACCGTCGGGGATCCCCCCGGCGAACTTCAGACCGCTCTCATCGAAGAAGCGCGGCGCGCGGAGTCGATCATCGTCACGGGTGGGCTCGGCCCGACCGAAGATGACCGCACCCGGGAAGAGTGCGCCGAAGCCGCAGGGGTCGCGCTCGAGTTCCGCCCGGAGTGGTGGGAACGAATCGCTGAGCGCTATCGTCGTCACGGGTTCGAGTTGAACGAGCGCAATCGACGGCAAGCGTATTTTCCCGCCGGCGCGGTTGCGATCGAGAACCCGTACGGTTCCGCCCCTGCGTTCCGTCTCGAACTCGCGGGGGACCAAGGCAAGCGGACGATGGTCTGGTGTCTGCCTGGGGTTCCCGATGAGTTTCACGGCTTGCTCACCGACGTTGTCATCCCCGCATTCCGTGCGTCGATGCCGACCCCCGCGACCGAGCGCGTATGGACTTTTCATGGAGTCCCCGAATCCGCTCTCGACGCGTGGCTCGTCGAGACCCTGGCTGATCACGGGGTGCCTCTCGAGCACCACGTCTGTGTTCGTGAGGGGGAGATCGAGGTGCGCTCGACCGCGCCGATCGATCTCTTGTCCCTCGCCCGGAAGAAGTACGGTAGCCGCTGCCTCGGGGAGGGGGATCTGTCCCTTCCAGAGCGGGTCGTCGTCGAGGCGACCCGAGCGGGGGGGAAGATTGCCCTCGCCGAGTCGTGCACCGGCGGCCGTATCGCTGATCGGCTCATCGGCGTTCCCGGGAGTTCGCGGGTCCTCGAGTGCGGGTGGGTGACCTACGCCAACCAAGCGAAAGAGCGTGAGCTCGGCGTGCCCCTGTCCCTCATCGAGGAGCACGGGGCGGTCAGTGCGCCGGTCGCCGAGGCCCTGGCCCAGGGCGCTCTCGAGCGCTCCGACGCCGATTGGTGCGTCTCGACTACCGGAGTCGCAGGGCCGTCCGGAGGCACCGAGCTGAAGCCTGTGGGGCTGATCTGGTTCGGGGTCGCGACGCGGACCGGGGTCTGCTCGGGAGTACGGCGCTTGCGGGGGGATCGCGAGCGAATCCGCGCCTACGGAGGGACGCAAGGGTTCGCCTGTCTGCTCGCTGCGATTCGGGGAGAGAATCCGTTTCCGTGGAGCTGACCGGCCCCCCCGAACGTGTCGAGCCGGGCGCACCAGGCCTCGTTCCCACCGGGGACGGCTCCCCGACGGTCTTCTCCGAGGACTACGGCGAGCATTACCACAACCTCTCCGGAGCCTACCTCGAGGCCAAGGGGAGGTATGTCGAGGAGTGCCGGATCGTCCCACGCGCCCAGCAAACGGGCGAGGTCCGGATACTCGATATCGGACTCGGCCTCGGCTTCAATCTCGCCTTTGCCTGGGAGGCGATTGCCCGGGAGTCACCGGGG
>CALEHF010000127.1 GCA_937876125.1 uncultured bacterium | reverse complement strand
GGCTCACGGCGTTCGTTCGCGTGTGACGCCCACTAGGCCTGGAATATGCGCTGATCACGGCTGCGGCTTGTCGATCCGCCTCTCACCCTGGACAATGGGCAGATCAAGAGAAACCCGAGGGAGTCTCATGTTCCAGCTATCGACGCGCCGTTCTGTCATCAGCCTGCGATCCGCTCTTGCGACCGCCGCGCTGATTCTTTCGTGCGTTGTTCCCCTCTCCGCTCAACTCTGCAATGAGAACCAACTCGACAATCACATCGGGGCATACGTCTTCGCGATTCCCGGCGGGTGGACCGACCTCTGCGCGTTCGGCGCGAGTGGGAACTGGAAGATCTCGGTTGTGTACTGCTCGGTGGCTCCGCCGGTCGGAGCTCAGTTTCTCCGGGGCGACGCGAACTCAGATCTCTTGTTCAACATCGCCGATCCGATCCGCTCGCTCGACGCGCTGTTCGGGACTCCGCCCAATCCGCTCGACTGCCCCGACGCTGGGGACGCGAACGACGACGGCGCGCTGAACATCGCCGACGCGATCTACATGCTCGGCGCGATCTTCTCCGGTGGGGACCAGCCGCCCGCTCCGGGGGTCGTGACCTGTGGCCCCGATCCGACCGCGGATGCCCTCGATTGCGCGTCTCCGCCCACCTGTCCGTAGGCATACTCCTCGGCTTCGTCGTCCTTCTCCTCGCCGTACGCTGGAGAAAAGGGCAGAATGGAGTATCCCCGGTGCCACCGGGCTCACTCCGATCTCGCCCCTCGACCGAAAGGATCTCCCATGCCGGAGACGCGCTCAGAATCCTCCCGCTGGATCGATCTCGAGGACCAATGGTCCGCACACAACTACCACCCCCTCGATGTCGTCATCGCACGCGGCGAGGGGATTTGGGTCTGGGACGTCGAGGGGAACAAGTACCTCGATTTCCTCGCGGCCTATTCTGCCCTCAACCAGGGGTACGGCCATCCGCGGATCGTCGCGGCGCTCGTCGAACAGGCCAAAGAGCTCGCGCTCACCTCTCGTGCGTTTCGGAACGACAAGTTCGGTCCGTTCTGCGAGAAGCTCTCGAAGCTGCTCGGGTACGACAAGACCCTGATGATGAACACCGGTGCCGAGGCGGTCGAAACCGCGATCAAGGCGTCGCGTCGCTGGGGCTACCAGGTCAAAGGTGTGCCGACCGATCAGGCCGAGATCATCGTGTTCGATGGCAACTTCCACGGCCGCACCACAACGATCGTGAGCTTCTCGACCGATGAAGGGGCGCGCTCCGGCTACGGTCCCTTCACTCCTGGCTTCAAGATTGCGCCGTTCGGCGATCTTGAAGCGACGCGCGCGCTCTTCACCGAGAACACCGTCGCGATCCTCGTCGAGCCGATCCAGGGCGAGGGGGGCGTGATCATTCCTCCCGCCGATTTCCTCCCCGGGCTGCGGAAGCTCTGCGATGAGAGAAACGCGCTCCTCATCTGCGACGAGATCCAATCGGGGCTCGGTCGAGCGGGTGCGCTCCTTGCGCACACCTTGACCGGCGTGCGCGCGGACGGCGTGACCATCGGTAAGGCGCTTTCGGGGGGCCTCTACCCCGTGTCGGCGTTCCTCGCCGATGACGCGGTGATGGGCGTGTTCGATCCGGGGAGCCACGGATCGACCTACGGCGGCAACCCGCTGGCGTGCGCGGTGGCCGAGGCTGCGCTGGACGTCATTATCGACGAACAACTCGTGGAGAAGAGCGCCAAGCTCGGGAAGTACCTCGAGGAGCGCCTTCGCGCCTTTGACCTCCCCATCGTGAAGGAGATCCGCGTCGCGGGTCTGTGGGCGGGGATCGAGCTGACTCCCGAGGCGGGTGGCGCCCGCAAGGTGTCGGAAGCGCTGCGAGGGGAAGGGCTTCTCTGCAAGGAGACCCACGTCCACACGTTGCGCCTCGCGCCGCCCTTGATCATCACGAAGGACGAGCTCGACTGGGCGCTCGAACGGATCGAAAAGGTCCTCCGCGCCATCTAGTCCCTTGTCCCGAGACCGAACAGAATCAGGATCCCCGCGCTGTGCCGATCGGCACAGCGCGGGGTTTTTCGTGCTCGGGGGCGGAGCCCTGAGGTCGATCGATGGCTCCCTCCGACCGCGTCTGGAGGCAAGAGCGGGACCCGCTCCGAGAGAAATCGCAACTCACGGCGGGGGTTGGCCCTAGTGCAGGGGCCCGAGGGAGACTTCGACGGATCGCAGAATCCACCGGAGACTTAGAGTGTGAGCGCGTGGGGTGCTCTCGAGAGGGTCAGTCATGGCTTTGATTCCGTCTGCTCGGGGGCCGGCGACCGGAGTGCGGGGGATCCCCGTTCTCAGGAACCGCGTCACTCAGGCGCTGTTCCTCTCCTCGCTCACCATTCTGCTCTCCGCGTGCTCCGGCAGCGGTGGCGATAGCGGAGTTCTCCCCCCGGCGATCGGGCTCAGCTTCCAAGGTGCGGTGATCGCCGCGACCGAAGGGACCTTGATCGCGGTCCCCGTCGAACTCGAACTGCTCGGTGGCGGCATTCTCCCATCGTCCATCAGCGTGACGGTGACCGCGACCGGCGGCAGCGCGACCTCTGGGGCCGACTATACCTTCTCTTCCCCGACGGTCGTCTTTCCCGCCTCTGCGTCCGATGGCACCACCCAACTGGCTCTGATTCAGTTTCTGAACGACAACCAGGTCGAGGGCACCGAAACCATCACTCTCTCCATGACGGCGATGTCGGGGGGGGCGGCGCTCGGGACCATCGGATCGAAGGCCGTGAGCATCGTCGATGCAGACCAGGCCGTCTTCGACTTCACCAGCGGTTCGGCGACCACTCCGAACGAGGCGACGGCGTCGTACTCTTTCAGCGTGCAAATGGATCTCGCCCCCGGAGATGTGCTGTCGACTTCGATCACGGTTCAAGTGTTCGACAACGGGGAAGGGAACGCGACCAGCGGCGCCGACTACACGCCGATCGGGACCCGCAACTTCACCTTCGTGAGCGGAACCCCCGACGGCTCGATCCAAACTGATTCGTTGGTCGTCCTGTCCGATACGCTCGCCGAAGGTACAGAAACCCTCCATATCGAACTGCTCTCCGGAAACCCCGCGGGCGCCATCGGGACCCCCTCCGATCACATTCTCACGATCACCGACGACGACATCGCCGGCGGTGGCTTGATTCAGATCGAGGTCGGAGGAAGTCCGATTGCGAGTGGCTCGACGGTGGCTCTCGGAACGCAGTCGGTGAACCTCGGCGCAGGGGTCGTCACCACGCTGACGCTCGAAAACATCGGTGGAAGTACCTTGGTCGCAGATCTTCCCGTGCTGGTTTCCGGCGATGATCGCGAGTTCCTCATCGAGTTCGCCGGGTCGAGCCCGCTCCCCGCGCCGCTCCCCTCGAGCCCCACCCCGTCGCCTTTGATCGATCTGGATGACGACCCCACCCAAGGGGTTTCCCTCGTGGTCGACGAACTCGCGCTCGCGGGCCTCGAAGGAAAGCAGTCGGTGCTGATCGATGGCGTCGCGCTCCCCGGGGGGGCGCGCGTCGACCTCGAGTTGACGCGACTTCCCGCTCCGTGGACCACAGACGCCGTAGTCTCGATCGATGGTGCGATCGCGCCGCTCGATCCGTCGTGGATCGAGGGGGTCAGCTTCTGGCGGGGGATCGTGATCGGTGAGCCGGGCTCGCGGGTGTTCCTGTCCTTCTCCGAGCGGAGTACGCTCGGGTGGATTCGGACCGCACAGGCCGCGGGCGGCATGGCGTATCTGTTCCCCGAAGATCTCGACCCCGCCGCGAGCGGTGGCGTCGACGCGCGGTGGGTGGTTGCCGCTCAGATGCCGAGCACGGGGAAGACCCTCGCCGAGAACTACTGTCAGGCGCTGTCGGTGCCGGCGGGGGTTCCGAGTGGGAGCCCAGCGGGGGGACCGGCGACCGGCGAGGTCGGAGGGATCCCGCCGATCGGTGCAGTGACCCAAGGCGGTGCACGCCTCGCCATCGAGACCGATTTCCAGTTCTTCCAGATCTTCGGCAATACCACCGATGCGAGCACTTACGTGACGCAGCAGATCGCAGCGATCAGCGAGCTGTACGTCCAGCAGATTCACACTCCGCTCGTGATCTCCTACCTCGGACTGCACTCGAACTCGAGCGACGGGTGGAACACTCCCGATGTGCCGGGGACCACCGGGCAGATGCTCGATGAATTTCGCGCCGCGTGGGCGCCGAGTCTCGGGGGAAGCTGGCCCGCGTCCGCGGATCTCGCGCACTTCATCTCGGGCGCGAGCCTCGGCGGAGGGATTGCGTACATCGACGTGGTCTGCAATCAGAACTTCGGGTTCGGGGTCAGCGGCGTGAGCGGCAATATCGACTGGAACACCTTCACCGGTGCGCCAAACTCGGGGAACTTCGATTTCATCGTCGTCGCCCACGAGATCGGCCACAACTTCTCCGCCGATCACACGCAGGACTATTGTCCGCCGATCGATCGCTGTCGCCCGACGTGCCTCGGGTCGGCCATCTGTGAGCCGGGCACCATCATGAGCTACTGCCACCTCTGTGGTGGCACGGCGAACATCTCGCTCACCTTCCATCCGTTCCTCGCGAACGAGATGCGAAAGGGCTCGAACGATAGTTGTGTGGGAAGTGTGATCATCGGTGCGGGGGAGACCGTGACCTATGAGTTGCGTTTCGATCCTGACGGGAGCGCCGGCTCGCGGAGTTCGGTCCTTCGGTTCGTGCACGACGGGGCGGGGTCGAATCCGTTCAACGTGACGCTGACGGGGACGGCTCAGTAGGGACTCGGGTCAGCTCCCACAGAAATCGACCTCCGACGGTGTTTTCGATAGTGACTCCGGTCGGCGTCAGGGTGACTCGGGCGAGCGCGCGACCTGTCGGTGTCTCCAATACGACTTCGAATGCGTCTGGCCCCGCTCGGCCGCGGATCTCGAGAGGGTGGTCCTTCACCACTTTCTCCTCCATTTTCATTCGCAGCCGCTTCGCGGTCAGCCGCACTTCTACGACTCCGCCCATGGCT
>CALEHF010000126.1 GCA_937876125.1 uncultured bacterium | reverse complement strand
CTTGCGACGAATCGCCGGCGCCTCGCTCGCAATCATCCGCTGATTCCAGGACTAGGAGGCTGTCGGAAAACTCATTCCGACCGACGATTTGAGCTTCCAGCGCCCTGCACCCTCGTCAGAACTCGACGTACAAAGCAGTATGCCTGCGTTCAGCCGAGGGCACAGGACACCGAAATCTCAAACCCTCGGTTCGAAAGCAGTTTCCCGACAGCCTCCTCGGAGGCTGTGAGCCCACAGGGCGAGGCCAAGGAGCTTCTCTATGCGCGCGTGCTCTCTCGATCGAATCGAGGGAGCACGTGCGTTTTCTTTTGCCCCGAAACGCAACGGCGGGCAGTTCGGGCGGCTATGGATTGGGCGGCCGAGGATTGAGCAGGGCCCAAGTGGCCCCTGATCGGCGAGGGAAGAACGAAACCGGATCCGTCAATGCCTGCTCTGGATGCCCATGGCGCGATCATCCCGGCGCGATGCGACTATCCCCGGGCACTCAACAGCCCCGGGCGGAGTCGACCGTCCCCTGCGGATCTTGTTGCGGGGCATCCGATCCACTAAACTTACTCCGCCCCGCTCATTATTGATCAATATGTGTCGCGACTCTCGACGCGCGGAACCGCGCACTCGAAGTCCGAAAGGCTCACCTCATGTCTCGACGCTCAAAAATCCTCCGCCCGCTCCTCGCCCTTCCCGCGCTCCTCTGCGTGCTGTCGACCGCTGTTGCGTATGGCGACCTCCTGGTCTCCATCGGTCCCGACAGCATTCAACGGTACGACGCGGTCACGGGAACGTTGATCGGAACGCTTCCCCCCTTCTCCGGAGCGCACGGAGTGACGGTCGGGCCCGACGGCTCGCTCTACGCCTGCGTGGCTGGAGGAGTGATGCGCTACAACCTGGAGACGGAGAGCGTGATCGAGGCCTGGTCCCCTCCCCCCGGGGGAGCCGGGGTTTGTGGCTTCTCGGCCAACGTGCAAGAAATCGTCTTCGGTCCCGATGGTCAGGCGTTCGTCTCCGATTGCTCCGCGAATCGGTTGAGACGCCTCGATGGCGAGACCGGCGCGTGCAATGACTCCCTGTCGATGGCATGCCCCGTGGGACTCACCTTCGGTTCTGACGGTTTCATCTACGTGACGAGTTTCAACGGCAATCGCGTCGATCGGGTGCACCCCGAGACACTCGTCTCGACCACCGTCGTGACCGGACTGTCGGGGCCATGGGGAATCGCAGCGCGCGCCGGTGTGCTCTACGTTTCTGATTCCATCTCCCAAGAGATCCGTCGGTACGACGAAGCAACCGGCGCCCTCCTCGGGGTCTTCGTAACGGTGCCCGACCAGTGTCGTGGTCTCGCGTTCGGACCTTCGGGCCGACTCTACGTTGCGACCGCGGGAGGCGTCTATCGCTATGAGCCATCGGGTGCGCCCCTCGGGCTCTTCGTTGCAGGTGGACTCGACTGCCAGAACGTCGCCTTCACCTGCGAGGGGATTCAGGGAGCCGATTGCAACTCGAACGGCACGAGTGACGCTTGCGACATCGAGACGCTGGTCAGCTCCGACTGCAACCTGAACGGCATACCGGATGAGTGCGAGACCAATCAGTTCGCGACCGAACTCACCGCGAGCGACGCCTCGACGAACAGTCGGTTGGGGGCTGCGCTCGATCTGAGCGGCGAGCATCTCGCGGCCGGCGCGCCCTTAGGAAGTGGATTCGGCAGCGCGACCGGCGAGGGCTATCTCTTTCGCCGCACGACGTCGGCGTGGCAGGAAGTCGCGCGGGTGAAGGGCTCGGATAGCGTCTCGGGAGATCTGTTCGGGAGCGCAGCGGCGATCGGAGATCACGTGGCGATCTTCGGTGCGCCCGGCACTCCGACCGGAGCCGCCTACGTCTTCGAGCTCCTTCCGAACGGTTGGGTTCAGTCTCAAAAACTGACTGCGTTCGATGGCGGCGCGGGGGATAGTTTCGGGCTCGAGATCTCACTCGATGGCGCGTTCGCCTGCATCGGCGCACCGAACCAGGGGAGCTTGTCCGGAGCCGCCTACATCTTCGCCCGAAATGGCGCGGGAACTTGGTTGGAAGAGGCGAAGCTCGTCCCTTCCGATCCCGCGACGCTCAAACAATTCGGATCATCGGTTGCCATCGTCGGCGATCTTGCTGTGGTCGGTGCGCTCGGCGATGCAGGATCACAGGGGAGCGTGTATCTCTTTCGCCGGGTGGCTCCGGGTCTCTGGGTCGAAGAGGCAAAGCTCGTCGCGAGCGACGGAGCGCCCAACCATCGACTCGGCAGCTCGGTCTCGGTCGATGCTGAACTGGTCGCGGCGGGTGCACCGGGGGAGAGCAGCGTCGATGTCGAGGCGGGGGCTGTCTATCTCTTCCGCCGTGTGTCGGGGGTTTGGACCGAGACCACCAAGCTCACGGCACTCGGCTCCACCTCCGGCGCTCACTTCGGCCAGCGAGTCGACCTCCTCGGGCCTCGAGTCCAGGTCGGCGCGCCCGAGCAGAATGATGGCGGCGTCGACGTCGGTGCCGCCTACCTTTTTCAGAAGTTCGGGTCCGCTTGGGATGAGGTCCAGAAGTTCAATGCGTCGGATACCGCCCCGAACTCCAAGTTTGGGAGCGCGGTCGCAGTCGGGGACGATGGAGTGGTCGCGATCGGGGCTTCCGACGACGACTCCGCGGCCTCGAACGCGGGTTCCGCCTACGCGTTCTTCTTTGCTCTCGATTGCGACTCGAATGAGATCCTCGACGCATGCGAGATCGATTGCCAAGAAGAACAGCTCGTCGTTCCCGACAACAATCAGCTCCGGCGGTTCGATCGATACGGTGGCTTTCTCACGGTGGTCAATAGCGCCTTCAGCCTCGTTCGCGGAATCGCGGTGGGAACTGACGGGGACGTCTATGTTTCCAGCCCCGCGGGGTTCAACCGGATCGATCGGTTCGACGGTCAGACCCTCAGCTTCCTCGCGACGTTCGCGTTGGGGCTTCCACCCGGCGCGATCGACGACCTCGTCTTCGGTCCCGACGGCGATCTCTACTTCGGGGTGCTCCAACAGAATCAGATCTATCGATTGGATGGAGCCACCGGCACCTTCCTCGGAAGCTTCGCAACGACCATCGGCCAGCCGAAAGCTCTCACCTTCGGCCCCGACGGAGATCTGTTCGTCGCGATGGGCGGCATCGTGCAACGTTTCAACGGACAGACCGGGGTCGATCTCGGCGCGGTGAGCAGCTTCATCGGGACCGACTATCGCGACCTCGAGTTCGGCCCGGATGGCCTGCTCTATGCTTGCGACCTCGGACAAGACCGGGTTCACAGCTTCAACGTCGCGACCAACCAGTACCTCGGAGTGTTCGTGGACCAGAGCATCACCACGTTTGTGGCCGGGATGTGGGGACTTCGATTCGATTCGAGCGGCGATCTCCTGGTCAGCGGATTTTCGAACGGCGTGATCGGGCGATTCGATGGGGTGACCGGCGCGTTCCTCGACTACCACGTCTCGACTCCCCCTGGGCAACCCACCGTCCTCGTGAACCCCTCACAGTTCGTGTTTCAGTGTGCGGCGCTCCTCGATCCCGACTGCAACGAGAACGGGAAACCGGACACCTGTGATATCGCCGAAGGAACGAGCATCGACCTCGATCTCAACGGGATCCCTGACGATTGTGAACTCGACACCGACGGCGACGGACAGAACAACGCAGTCGACACCGATGATGACAGCGACGGGATCCTCGATGACTTCGATCTCGACCCGGTCGATCCCACTCTTTGCGAGGACAGCGATCTCGACGGCTGCGATGACTGCTCCGTCGGCGTCGACGGCTTCGGCCCCCTTCCCGATAACGATCCGTTGAACGACGGAGCCGACACGGACGGTGACACCATCTGCGACGTCGGCGATACCGACGACGACAACGATGGCATCCTCGACGCTCAGGATCCCCAGCCTCTCGACCCCACCCTCTGTGGGGATGCCGACTTGGACGGTTGCGACGACTGTGCGGTGGGGGTGGACGGCTTTGGAGCGCTGCCCGATTTCAATCCGCTGAACGACGGTGTGGACACCGATCTCGACGGTGAGTGCGATTTCGGTGACGCGGACGACGACAACGACGGGGTCCTCGACGGAGCCGATCTCGATCCTCTCGATCCTTCCATCTGTGGTGACTCCGATGGGGATGGCTGCGACGATTGCGCGGTCGGGGTGGACGGTTTCGGGACTCAAGCGGACAACACGCCCCAAAACGATGGGTTGGACACCGATGCGGACGGGCTATGCGACTTGGGCGATACCGACGACGACAACGATGGTGTGCTCGACGCGGGGGACCCGGCGCCCCAGGATCCGTCTCTGTGTGGCGATCTAGATCTCGACGGTTGCGACGACTGTGCCGTGGGAACTGACGGATTCGGTCCCCTCGCCGACAACCAGACCGCGAACGACGGACTCGACACCGACGGCGACGGGCTCTGCGACTCAGGTGATGTGGATGACGACAACGACGGCATTCTCGATGGCGCCGACATCGAGCCAGTGAACCCGTTCGTCTGCGGAGATTCCGATGGGGACGGCTGCGACGACTGCGCCGTCGGCACCGACGGCTTCGGTCCACTGTCCGATTCCACGCCTTCAAATGACGGACTGGACACCGATGGCGATGGCATTTGCGACTTCGGAGATACCGACGACGACAACGATGGCGTGCTCGACACGGCGGATACACAGCCGCTAGACCCGTCAATTTGTCTCGATTCCGACCTCGACGGCTGTGACGACTGCGCGGTGGGCACGGATGGATTCGGCCCGCTCCCTGACAACGATCCGTCGAGCGACGGCTTGGATACGGACAGCGACGGCCTCTGCGATGCGGGGGACCCGGACGACGACAACGACGGCGTGCTCGACGCTGGCGATCCAGATGCGCAAGATCCGTCGATCTGTGGCGACTCGGACCTCGACGGTTGCGACGACTGCGCGGTGGGAACGGACAATTTCGGCCCGCTCGCGGACAACCTCCCGTCAAATGACGGCACGGACACCGATGGCGACGGACTCTGCGATTTCGGCGATCTCGACGACGACAACGACGGCGTCCTCGATACGAACGATCTGCAACCGCTCGATCCGTTCAGCTGTGAGGACCAGGACGGCGATGGTTGTGACGATTGCGCGGTCGGGACGGACGGGTTCGGTCCCTTGCCGGACAACGACCCGCTTGCGGACGGGACCGACACCGACAGCGACGGGACCTGCGACCTGACCGATACGGACGACGACAACGATGGCGTCCTCGACGGTGGAGACGTGGCACCCTTCGATCCGTCCGTTTGCGGCGACACCGACCTCGACGGCTGCGACGACTGCACGGTCGGGACCGACGGGTTCGGTCCGCTCGCCGACAATCTTCCCCTCGCGGACGGCCTCGACACCGACAGCGACGGGGGGTGTGACTTCGGCGATCCCGATGACGACAACGACGGCGTCCTCGACCCCGAGGATCCCGCGCCCCTGGAGCCGTCGATCTGCGGGGACAGCGACCTCGACGGTTGTGACGACTGCGCGGTGGGGACCGACGGGTTCGGTCCGCTCGCCGACAATCAGCCGTCGAACGATGGCCTCGACACCGATGCCGACGGACTCTGCGATCTCGGAGATCCCGACGACGATAACGATGGCGTGCCGGACGCGGGGGATCCAGAGCCGCAGGATCCGTCGATCTGCGGTGACTCGGATCTCGACGGTTGCGACGACTGCGCAGTGGGAACGGACAACTTCGGCCCGCTCGCGGACAACCTCCCTTCGAACGATGGCACGGACACCGATAGCGACGGACTCTGCGATTTCGGCGACCCCGATGACGACAATGACGGTGTGTCCGACACGAGCGACCCCCAACCGCTCGACCCCTCCCTTTGCGGAGATTCCGACCTCGACGGTTGTGACGATTGCACGGTCGGAACGGACGGCTTCGGCCCCCTCACCGACAACGATCCGCTGAATGACGGTTTGGACACGGACAGTGATGGCATCTGCGATCTGACCGATTCCGACGACGACAACGACGGTGTCCTCGATGGAACCGATACCGACAGCTTCGACCCGTCGATCTGCGGCGACGCGGATCTCGATGGTTGTGACGACTGCGCAGTGGGCACCGACGGGTTCGGTCCGCTCGCCGACAATGACCCCTCGAACGACGGGCTGGATACGGACGGCGATGGCGTCTGTAACCTGACCGATCTCGACGACGACAACGACGGAGTCCTGGATGGGGCCGATCTCGCTCCGGAGGACCCGTTCCTCTGCGGTGACTCGGACGGCGACCTCTGTGACGACTGCGCGGTCGGCACGGACGGATTCGGACCGCTTCCCGACAACGATCCCACCAACGACGGAGTGGACACGAATGGGGACGGCGTCTGCGACCAGAGCGACCCTGACGACGACTCCGATGGCGTTCTGGACGGCGACGACAACGCTCCGCTCGATCCGACCATCTGTCGCGATCTCGATGGGGACGGTTGTGACGACTGCAGTTCGGGATTCGATGCTCCGAACAATGACGGACTCGACACAGACTCGGACGGGCTCTGCGACGTCGGGGATCCCGACGACGACAACGATGGTGTCCTCGATGGCGCGGACCCCCTGAGCTTGGATCCGACCATCTGCGGAGACGTCGATGGCGACGGCTGCGACGATTGCGTCATCGGAACGGACGGGTTCGGTCCGCTCCCCGACAACGATCCGTCGAACGATGGCACCGACAACGAGGGGGACGGCCTGTGCGACGCCGGAGACCCGGACGATGACAATGACGGCGTTCCCGACCCCCTTGACGACGACCCGTTCGACCCCACCATCTGCCGCGATCTCGATGGGGACGGCTGCGACGACTGCGCGTCGGGGACGGACGCGCCGAGCAACGACGGTCCCGATTTCGACGGAGATGGACTTTGCGACAGCGGGGATCCCGACGACGACAACGACAACGTGGCCGATGGCGACGACAACGCCCCGCTCGACGCGACAATCTGCCGCGATCTCGATGGAGATGGCTGCGACGATTGCAGTTCAGGAACCGACGCGCCGAGCGATGACGGGCTCGACAGCGACGGCGACGGGCTTTGCGACCTCGGGGACCCGGACGACGATAACGACGGCGTGCTCGATGCCAGAGACCTCGACCCGCTCGACCCCTTCGTCTGCGGCGATACGGACTTGGACCAGTGTGACGATTGTTCGCCCCTCCCCTGTGCGCCGCTGTTTCGGCGTGGTGACGCGAACGGTGACGGTAGTCACAACATCGCGGACCCCATCGCAGTGCTCGCGTATCTCTTCTCGGGTGGGGTTGGTGACTGCCTGCAAGCGAACGACACCAACGACGACAACTCCGTGAACATTGCCGATGCGATCGCGCTCCTCAGCTTCCTGTTTACGAGTGGGCCGCCGCCGGAGGCGCCGTACCCGAATTGCGGGATGGACCCCGATCTCGGGCCCTTGACCTGCGACTTTCATCCCAGCTGCCCCTAACAGCCGGTTGAAAAAGTCATTTCGATCGAGAAGCCGAGCTTCCTTCGCCCAGCACTCCCGG
>CALEHF010000125.1 GCA_937876125.1 uncultured bacterium | reverse complement strand
TGGGCATATCTTCCCAACGGGCAGGATGGAACTCAACGCTGCCCTGACCCATCCCCCCCCTCCGTCGAGCCGAGTGTGTGCACTACATGAGGCGGGTGGGCTGTTTTCCGATCCGAAGGAGTCGATCACGTATGGCGACCCGACCGAAGGGAACCGGTTCGAAGGGAGAGGGTTCGAAGAAAGAACCCGCCACCCGTAAGACCGCGACCAAGAAAAAGACCACCAAGACCACGCGCGGCCGCTCAACCAAGTCGACGGACGAAGCCGACGAACCGAGAGAGCCCGAGCTCTTCGATGCCGCGGCCGAGGCTGGCGAAACTGAAGCACCGACGTCCGATGTACCGGATTCCAAAACGGCGGATTCCAAGTCGGCGGATTCCAAGTCGGCGGATTCCAAGTCGACGGACTCCAATTCGGCGGACAAGTCCGAGCCCTCCAACTCGACGTCGGCCGCTGCCAAGGCAGATGCGAAAGCTCCCTCGAAAGAGCGCACATCCGCCCTCGAGCCTGGTGCGGCCGTTTTGAGCGAGAGTGCCCCTCTTCACATCACGCAGATGCAGAAGATGACCATGAACGAGCTCATGGAAATGGCACGCGACGCGGGCCTCGAGGAGATCACAGGCCTCAAGAAGCAGGACCTGATCTTCAAGTTCTTGAAGGAGCGCTCCAAAGCCGATGGCGTGATGTACGGGGAGGGCGTTCTCGAAGTCCTCCCGGATGGATTCGGATTTCTCCGCTCACCACGCTACTCCTACTTCCCGTGCCCCGACGACATTTACGTCTCCCCCTCTCAGATTCGTCGGTTCGGCCTGACCACCGGCTGCATCGTCCAAGGACAGGTGCGCCCGCCGAAGGAGAACGAGCGCTATTTCGCGCTGCTCCACGTCGATGCGGTCAACTACGAGGAACCGGAGAGGGTTCACGAGAAGGTCATTTTTGACGACCTGACGCCGCTCTACCCAGATTCGCGGCTCGTCCTGGAGACGGCGGCGGACTCGGTCGAGATGCGGATCATCGATCTGGTGAGTCCCATTGGAAAGGGACAACGTGGCCTGATCGTCGCACCGCCCCGCACCGGAAAGACGATCCTCCTCCAGTACATCGCGAACTCGATCGCCACGAACAATCCTGATGTCGACCTGATGGTGCTCCTCATCGACGAGCGCCCCGAGGAAGTGACGGACATGGAGCGGAACGTGCGCGGAGAGGTGATCTCGTCGACCTTCGACGAACCCTCCAGCCGCCACGTCCAAGTCGCCGAAATGGTCATCGAGAAAGCCCGCCGCCTGGTGGAGTACGGCCGCGACGTCGTCATCCTGCTCGACTCGATCACCCGCCTCGGTCGCGCCTACAACAGTGAGGCGCCTCACTCGGGGCGAATCCTGTCCGGTGGTGTCGATGCGAGCGCGCTCCAGAGGCCGAAGCGCTTCTTTGGAGCAGCGCGGAACATCGAAGAAGGGGGCAGCCTGACGATCATCGCGACGGCGCTGGTCGACACTGGCAGTCGGATGGACGAGGTGATCTTCGAGGAGTTCAAAGGAACCGGAAACTGTGAGCTCCACCTCGACCGGCGCTTGGCGGACAAGAGAGTCTGGCCGGCAATCGACATCACTCGCTCGGGAACGCGAAAGGAAGAGTTGCTGATGCAGCCCGAGGAGCAGAAGCGACTCTGGATGCTGCGTAAGGTTCTCAACGACATGAACCCGGTCGAAGCGATGGAACTTCTGAAGGCAAAGATCAAGCAGACGGAATCGAACGCCGAGTTCCTCCTCGCAATGAATACCGATTCCTAACGAATCCTCTTTCGTTCGACGGCAAAAAAACAGAGGCTCCGAGCGACATGGATCGCTCGGAGCCTCTCTTTTGTCGTCAACGTGGGTCGCTCTTCGAGTCCCTACATCGTCGCGTGGTAAGGATGTACCAGGATGCTCAAGGTGCGCGGCTCGCGCCCCTGATCATTCAAGACCCGGATCGACACCCGCACCGAGCTCGGCACGTAAGAAGCTCGAAAGCGCAGCCCGGTCTGATCGGCATCCCACTCGGAAGAATCCACCGGCTGCTCGAAGTAGAGCTTGCCGTTCACGTTCCGCCGAACGGCGTAATCACCAGGCGGGAACTTCGCGTTGGCGTCGCTCCAGATGTAGATCGGATCTCCGAGCGACAGCTGCGAGAATCGGTTCTCGGTCGCTCCCCCGGCAGACTGGAAGTAGACCGGCTCGTTGACTCCGGTCGCCGTCGAACGGCGCCCACGAATCGCGACGGCCCGCGTCAACTCATTGAAGCCCCCGTACAGGAACTCCTTCACGTACACGTCGTCTTCGAGCTCCTTCGGGCGTACCTCACTGTCGAGAAGCAGGGGCTCGGTCGACGGCGTGCAGAACGCACCCGGCTTCTGGTCGAAGATATTGTCGTAGAAGTACTCCACCTTGAAGTCGGTAACGTTCGCGCACAGCTCGGATATCGACTGCTCTACCACGTTGGTCGCCCGGTCGTAATTGTCACGATTGACGTCGAGGTAGCGAACCACCCGTAACAGCACGAAGTTGGTGTTGTCGTCGACTTCATCCTCGATGGGACGAATCAGATCGCCCTCGATCTGACGCGGATCCGCGAGGAGGTACTCGATGTTTGCGAGACGGGTCACTCCCTCGATCTCGACCGGTCCCCTGAAATAGAGCCGATACGCGGAATGCTCGGTCGTGTAGGGGCCGCGCACGAGGTTGTACTTCCGCTCGAAAATCTTCGCGCCCTCGTCGTATTCCGCGAAAATGCCCCCATCGAGATTGGGGCCCTTGATCGCGACCTCTTCCCCGTCGTCCCAGTGACCGTTCTTTCCGATCGTGCTGGTCGGCTGGGAGACGTCGACGTAAAACTCGAGACTCGTGGTCGACTCCCAACCACGGATCGTCTCCTCCATGTCATCGAGCGCGTAACGGAACTTCTGATAGACGTCGACCTTGGAAGTGGTGACGTCGTAGATCTTCTGGGCCTGGGTTCCGACGGTTGAAATCAGGAGCGAGATCACGGTCGCGAGGGTCAAGGCGACGAGCAACTCGAGCAGCGTAAAGCCACTCTCCCGGGAACTCGCGTCCTGGCTGCCGCTGTGATCAGCGGTGGACGAGCACGGTCTTCCGCAGAATTGGCTCTTTGACATTTTCCCCTCCTTTCACGAAGAAGAAGGACCGGTACACCAGGATCTCCACCTCGTACAACTCGCCCGAAGGGACCAGCGTGCGGTCAGTGGGGAAGGTCCGGCTCAGGCTTCCGTCTCGATACGCCGGACGAATGGCGAACGCGAAGGAGTACTGCGAAATCGGATCGTCGTCGCGAATCTTTTCCTCGTCTTCATCGAAGCCGAGCGCGTCGAGGAATTGGTTGCTGAGGGGATAGGTGCGGTAGACCGCGTAGGTGCGTGCTCCCGACCCCGACTCTTCGATGTCGTCGCCGTCGTCGTCGGCCTGAAGCGGCTTCCCACCGCCGTTCGGCGAGGCCCCTGAATCGGTATCTTCGACCTCGGAGAGCTCCATTCCCGACAGCTCTGGAGTCCAAGTGAGGCCATCGGTCTCCGGGTACACGAAGGTCTTCCCGTTGTTGTACGCAGCCCCGCGCTCGACCTCTTGTCGACTATTGCCGTCGGGCTCAGGGAAGAGAATGTAGTAGTCAGCGCGGGGGCTCGCATTGAGCACCGCGGACGGCAGGGGATCTTTGACGCCGTCGTGCTGGAAGAGAAAATAGGTATGGTAGTCGTTCTCAGTTTGACCTTTGCGGTTCTGGACGCCGTCGCGAATCGCCTGCTCGACCGAACGCGCGATGATGACCGCGTTGGTTTCTTCGATGGTGATCGTTCCGAGTCGCATCGCGACCGGGAAGAGTGCAAAGATCCCCATCAACCCGATGACCAGGATCGCGGTCGCGATCATGATCTCGAGGATGGTGAATCCCCCATTCGAATCACTCACCTTCGAATGACTGTTCTCGTTGGGATGATCAATGCTCTGGCGACCCCGTTCAACTGTGTGTTGGTTCACCTTTCCTGCGCCCCCTCAAACGTGTCGAGCTTGAAGACTGAGCGTCCGGTGGGTCGGATATCGATGAAGCCGTGCTGGCGAACATCTCCGGTGCGTTCAATCTCGATGTCTGAACTCACTGGGGGCGATTCGTTGAATTCGTAGCTGGGGATATCCGTGCGTCGGCCGAAGTCGATGGTCCCGTCGGGGCGAAACTTGATGAAGATGTCATCGTCGTTCAGCTCCCAGTCCTCCGGGTCGGTGATCCCCTCTTCGACCGAGATGAGATCGAGGGCAATCGAGTCGAAATCGCGATCAGCGAAGTGCAGGTGGTAGCGCATCGTGCCCGAGTTATCGGGGTCATACGGCCGGATCCTGCCGAAGAACCCGCCCAGGTCTTCCCCTTTCGGCTCGCGGAAGGTTCTGAGCCCATCACGCAGAAACACGACGACGTGGGTTTGGTTCTTGGTGACGGCAGCATTTCGCGCCTCGTTCATCACCGTGGAGATCAGAGTTCCCGCGTTCTCGAGCTTGCGGTTCGCGAACATCGTGGCGACCGCCGGGGCGAGGAATCCCGCGGCCATGATGATGATTCCGATCGTCACGATCATTTCGATGAGCGTGAACCCCGGAGAACCCACCTCAAGGTCGTGATCGGCTCGCTGTGCTCTGGTCGACATTACTTGTCTCCGTCCACTCTCACGGTCGGGACACTCCAGTTCGCAAGTACATCCTGCGGTAATTCGTCATCGGTGTGGCTGTTCATCCCGTGGCTCCAGAGATCGTACTCATCGACGTTCTGTGGGCCCGGGTTCTCGACCGCCTCGCCGGTTGCTTCACGGGGGTCGTCGTGATGCACCGGGCTTGCCATGGCGTCCCAGTTGACGTGGACATCGCCGTCGTCTTGAACCGAGTAGCTCGAACGTCCTCCGGTCAAGCGGTCGTAATGGAACGGCTCGCCGAAGCCATCGATCAACTCGATCGCTTCGGGATCGTCGAGGTACGGCGTCGTGAACTCTTTGAAGTCGCCCATCGGTTCCTGCTCACCCATGGCTTTGTAGCTGCCATCGGGCTGCTTCTTCATCGCGCGAACCGGTTGCGTGAGTGCCCAGGTGAGCGCGGCCCCGCTCTTGAGGATGGTTCCCTCGGCGGTCTCGACGGTCTCTCCGTCGAGGCCGTCGGGCGGAAAGTAGCCGGTGGTCGCATGGTATTGAGCGACCGAAAGGCTGATCCGGTAGATGACGCCGTCCGTCTTCTTCGTGCGAGCCTTCCGACGCATCGGGCCGGCGGCGATCGCGAGCATGCTGAAGAGTAGGAAGATGATGGTGATGGTGATCATCAGCTCGACCATCGTAAAGCCACTCATCTGACGTTTCGGAGAGTGACTATTTCGTGACGTCATCGTATTCCTTATCTTCCTTGGCAACCAACCCGTAGCACGCCTCGTTCGTGTTGTTCGGGCCCGCAGACCACAGGTCGTAGCTCTTCGGGTTGATCATCCAAGACTGACGCGTCTTCGTTGAGTTCTCACGGTAGAAGTACGGGACGCCCCAAGGATCGAGATAAAATTTCTCGATGTCGGGATCGTAGAGTTCGTCGGCGTCCGCCTCGCGGTAGCCGGTCACAGTGTTGTCCTCGTCCTCGACGACGACATCCGAGAGATCGAGTTCGGCGTACGGCGTGTTCTTGCCGCCGCGCCCTTCCGGCGGACGCTCGCCGCAGAGATTCTCGAACAGCTGAGGGAACGCGTTGAACTCTTCGATCTCATCCTCTTCGACCTTCTGGTCGAACGCAGGGAAGAAGCCCATGTCGGAGTTGAACGTGCGGATCCCGCCGTCGATGGTTTGAATGGCGTTCTTCGCCTGTGCTTCCGCGGCCTTCCCTCTCACTCGGGTGATTCCGGCCGTGATCATCGCCGCGAGAGTCCCGATGATCGCAATGACGATCAGGAGCTCGATGAGAGTGAATCCCTCTTCGGGATTGGTCCGCGCGGGCACTTCCAGGGTGCTCCCCATTGCTTCTGTTCCTTTCGTTCGTCGGTAGAGAGCCATCCCCGGTCCTGGTGGAGGAATGCGTTCGCAACCGAGCGCGACAATCGTCGGGAGGACCCGGGGATCGTCGATGGGCTATCAAAAATCTGTCTCGACTTGGAAAAACTGCGCGATCACCGCGCGAGCAAAGAACTCAAGTTCTTGAAGCCGGCGCCCGTCTTAGAACGAACTAGGGACGCCCTCATCCAGGACCCGTTGCAGCCCGAAAGTGAGCTTGAGGCTCCCCGGGGAACTCTCACTGGCGACGGGGTCGATCCCTGGTCTCCAGAACGGCACATCTTGCCCGGAAATGCCCAGAAGACAAGGGTTTCCGGCGTTTGGAGGGGTATAGGGCGGGTTCAGGATGGCTCGATGAGAGACCTCTGAGCGCGCTGCGAGCCGCTGCACTGGCAGGCGCCGCCCGACCACTCCCGCCTCGCTGACCCGGGCCGAGAGGGGCCAGGAGACTGTCGGAAAACTCATCCGACCGCCTCCTATCCGTCCAGGAAATACTCCTCGAGGAAGCCAGTATCGATGTTGCCCTGAACGAAGTGGTAATGGCGGAAAATTTCGCGCTGGAACGGGATCGTGGTGTGGATTCCCTCGATCACGAACTCGTCGAGGGCGCGCTTCATCGTCAAGATCGCCTCTTCCCGCGTCTCGCGGTGCACGATCAGCTTGCCGATCAATGAGTCGTAATGGGAGGGGATCGTGTACCCGGCGTGCACATGGGAATCGATCCGTACTCCGAAGCCACCTGGAGGGATGTACTTGGTGATCGTTCCCGGGGACGGCTTGAAGCCGTCTGCGGGGTTTTCGGCGTTGATCCGACATTCGATGCTCGAGCCGCGGATCTCGATATCTTCCTGCAGGAAACGCAGCGGAGAGCCCGCTGCAACGAGAATCTGCTCCTTGAGAAGGTCGATCCCGGTGACCATCTCGGTGACGGGATGCTCGACCTGGATCCGGGTGTTCATCTCGATGAAGTAGTAGTTGTTGTCCTGATCGAGGAGGAATTCGATCGTTCCTGCCCCGCGGTACTCCGCACCGCGAGCGAGCGCGATCGCGCTGTCACCCATGCGACGGCGGAGCTCGTCATCGACCGCGGGCGAGGGCGCCTCTTCCACCAGCTTCTGGTGTCGACGCTGCAAGGAACAATCTCGTTCTCCGAGGTGAATGATCGCGCCGTAGCTGTCTGCGAGAATCTGGATCTCGACGTGCCGCGGCTTGTCGATGTACTTCTCGATGTAGACGTCGGGATTCTTGAACGAGGCTTGCGCCTCGGCGCGCGCCTGGTGGAATCCGCTGATCAAGCTCGCGTCGTTGCGCGCGACCCGCATCCCGCGTCCGCCACCCCCTGCGACCGCTTTGACGAGCACCGGATACCCGACCTCGCGGGCAATCTTCAGGGCTTCGTCCTCGTCTCGAACGATGTCCTTCGAGCCCGGAACGCACGGAACTCCGAGCTTCATCGCGAGCTCGCGCGCGGCCGCTTTATCGCCGAGTTGGCGAATGTTCTCGACCGTCGGGCCGATGAATTGGATGTGGCAAGAGTGGCAAATTTCTGCGAACTGAGCGTTCTCGGAGAGGAATCCGTAGCCGGGATGGATCGCCTCGACGTCGGTGATCTCGGCGGCTGAGATGATCTTAGGGATATCGAGATAACTCTGCAGGCTCGGCGCGGGACCGATGCACACCGTTTCGTCGGCGAGCGCGAGATACGAGGCGTGACGATCGGCCTCGGAGTAGACAGCGACCGTCTCGATGCCGAGCTCACGACACGCTCGAATGATCCTGAGCGCGATCTCGCCCCGGTTTGCGATCAGGATGCGGGAAAACGGCTTCATTCCGGCCACCTAACTGATCCGGAAGAGCGGTGTACCGTACTCGACCGTATCGCTGTTCTCGACGAGGATGCCCTCGATCGTTCCCGAGCGTTCAGCCTTGACCTCGTTCATCACCTTCATCGCCTCGATGATGCAAAGGGTCTTCCCCTCCTCCACCGAGTCTCCAATTTCGACGAACGGCTCCGATTCGGGGCTCGGCGAGAGGTAAAAGGTCCCCACCATCGGGGCGCGAATCAGGTTCTCCTCTGGAATCGCCGCCGCTTGAGGCTCGCCCGGGGCGCCGACGGCCGGGGAAGGGCCCAATCCCGCGACGGGAATCCCCGCGGGCATCGACATAATCTCACGGACGGTATCCCCCTTCTTGCGAAGGCGCACCTTGAAACCCTCCGACTCCACCTCAAGCTCAGCGAGCTGGTTTCGGTCCATTAACTGGATCAGTTCCTTGAGACGAGAGAGATCCACGGCTGAGTTCCGATCCGAGGTGAGTGTCCCGACACGAGCTGGGCTCGCGCCAGGTCGGCCCACCTGCTCTTCAGAAATGAGCGACGCCTGCGAGCATCCCCCCCGCCCGGCGGCGCAAAAGGCAATGCTCCCTCAATAGCAGTCTGTTGAAAAAGTGCTTTCGAATCGAGAGGGTGAGACTTCGAGTCCAGTACCCCCGGCCAAACGACGTCGTACTGGTCGTACTTCGAGTTTGGCCGGAGGTGCTGGGCGAAGGAAGCTCGGACTCAAGATCGAAATGACTTTTTCAACGGGCTGCTAGGTCCGGCGATAGAGTAGGTGGGTGCCTAAGAACGGTCAAGGCCGGCAGGACGGGAGATGAGCGAGAGTGAGCAGCGCGAAAGGGAGCAGCGCGAAAGGGAGCAGTGCCGCCCAGAGGCGAGGAGAGGCAAAATTCGGAGTGAGCGGCTGGGACTACGCCGATTGGCGCGGTCCGCTCTATCCTTCACCTCTCCCGAAGGGGTTCCGCGCCCTTCCGCTCCTGGCGCGCTTTACTCGGTTCATGGAAGTGAATGTCTCATATTATCGGATCCTCCCCCAGAGCGCGTCTCTGCGTTGGGTCGACGAAACTCCTTCCGATTTCACGTTCGTCTTCAAGGCCTGGCGCGGCTGGACCCACGAGCGCGGGGCCCAGGCGGGGGCTGTCTCCGGCCAGGAGGATGAGATCGGGCAGTTCCGCGACCTGGTCGCTCCGGCGGCCCAAGCGGGGCGTCTTGACGGAATCCTCGTCCAGTTCCCCCCCTCTCTCTCCGACCCAAACGAGGCGCTATCACGCCTCTGTGCCCTCCGCGACGCCTTGGCCCCCCACCGGATCTTCGCCGAGTTCCGCCACCACGACCTGTACCGCGACTCCCTCTTGCGAGAGCTCGAGTCGGAGCAGATCGCATTCGTCAACGTCGACCTCCCGGCGGTGAGGACCCTTCCGACTCTCTCCCGCATCAACACCGGCCCCGTATCCTACCTCCGCCTCCACGGGCGCAACCGCGCAGGGTGGGAACGACAGGCGAGTCGTGACGATCGCTACGACCATTCCTACTCGGAGACTGAAGTTGCTGAACTCACTGGCGTCATCGATGAACTGCTCGGACGCTGTCCTCAAGTCCTCGTCGGTGCGAACAATCACTTCGGCGGGCAGGCGGCGGCGGTGGTCGCCCAGTTGCGATCCGCGATCGAGGGGGTACCGTGTTCCGTCCCGGCTCGACTGCGCACGGCATTTCCGGCGGTCGGGGCGGTGACGGTTGATCTGCCGGAGGTGGACCCGCCCGAAGTTTCACTTGCGCCTCCCGGAACGGCGCCGTCCCCTGACGCTTCCTCACCCACCGATGAGATGAGTCTCGACCTTGGCCCTCCTCCCCGGACGTGATCTCTCTGAGACCCTCGAGGAGGTCGTCCTGACGGTTCGCGGCTCGAACCGCGAGCGTCTCGACCGCTACCTGCAGCGAAAACTCGGCTGGAGTTCTCGCACCAAGGTGCAACGCCTGGTCACTCTCGGCCGCGTAACCGTGAACGAGCGCCCCGGCAAGCCGGCGATGAAAGTGGGGCGCGGGGACGTCGTGCACGTGCGGCTCCTGATCGAGCTCTCGATCTTCGAAGAGCACCCGCCACTTTCGACCCCGGTTTGGGAGGACCCCTACCTCCTTGCGGTCTCGAAGCGCTCCGGTCAGCTGGTGCATCCCACCGGCAAGACGGTGCTGGGGACGGTCATTGATGAAGTGCACACGCGTTACAAGGAGCTGAACGAACGCGGGTCCCGGCCGGTCCTTGCGCGGCTCTGCCACCGACTCGATCGCGACACCTCGGGGCTCCTGCTCATCGCGAAGACGATCGAGCTCCGCCGAGCCATCCAGGTCGCATTCGAAGCGAATCAGGTGCGGAAGGGCTACATCGCAGTGGTCGAGGGGGAGTGCGCGGACGATGAATTCGAAGTGGACGCGGCCATCGTTGATCACATCGATCGCCAGCGAGCGCACTCCAATCGCCTCGCCCGTCTCGACGACTCCGGTCGCGCCTCCTTGACTCAGTTTTCTGTGATCGGGCGGTTTCCTGCTGGCCACTCTGTCGGGGCTGCGGGTGCCGAAGGGGTCGGAGGTCAGGGTTTCTCGGTGGTCCACTGTCGCCCGATCACCGGTCGACAGAACCAAATCAGGATTCATCTCGCCTCCAAGGGTCACCCGATCCTCGGTGACACCGGCTACGGGAGTGATCCGTCGGCGGTCGACCTCCCCGATGAACTGACATTCCCCGACCGTGCGCTCCTCCACTCTTTCCAGCTCCGCTTCCGCCATCCGGTCTGGGGCACCCAGCGTGAGTTGCGCGCGCCGGTGGCAGCGGATCTGCGACCGTTCCTTCTCGCTGCCGGAGTCGAAGAGAGGGAGGTCCCTACCTTCGCTCCCCTGGCGAGCCCCCCCGAGTGGCCCCGAGTCAGGAACGACGAGGAGTAGCCCCACCGAGCCCGCGCAGCTCCGGCCCTGGGCCGCGCCCCCGCACCGGCGGCCCTCATGTGCTCTCTCTCCCAAAGGGGGGTAAACTCGAACGAGGAACGTCCTCCTTCGCGACGGGACCGTCTTTCGGCCCGACGACGTCACGAGCCGGGAGCGACCGTGAGCACCGTGAGCAACGATCTCGACCGAAACTCCTGGCGGGAGTTCGATCCCCAGGCATTCCACGTGATGATCGCAGATGACCAGATCCACCTCCGCGAGATCGTCGGCAACGTGCTCCGTAAGGAGGGGTACGGGGTCACACTGGTCGAGGATGGTGAACAGCTCCTCGAGGAAGCGCGCCTCAATCCCCCCGACCTGATCGTTCTCGACGTGATGATGCCGCGTCTCGACGGGCTTTCTGCCCTCAGGCAGCTGCGAGCGGACCCGCGTCTCTGCAGTGCCTACGTCCTCATTTTGTCGGGTCAGGCGACTCTCGAAGAGAAGCTCGCTGGTTTCGCCCACGGCGCTGACGACTATCTCACCAAGCCGTACTCGATCGATGAACTCCGCGCCCGGGTGCGCTCGGGGATTCGCCTCCGCGCGGTCGAACGCCATCTCGAGCACTCCCAGCAGCTCGTCGTGCGCCAAGAGAAGCTCGCGACCATCGGGAGCCTGGCCTCTGGGATCGCCCATGAATTCAACAACATCATGAGCGGCATCGCCGGCTTCGCCCAGCTCGCCACGAGAAACCCAAAGTTCCAAAAGCGCCTGGTCGAGATTGCCCTGCAACAGGCGCGACGGGCCGAGAAGATTACGTCGAGCCTGTCGACATTCGCCTCGACCGCATCCCCCCGCTTCGAGCGCTCCCCGATCGAGCCCCTGCTCGAATCGGCAAGAATGCTCGTCCGGCAGGCGCTCGTCACGAAGTCAGCGACCCTCGAGCACTCGATCGAGCCCGACCTACCCACACTCGACCTCAACCGCGGCCAGATCCAACAAGTGCTCCTGCATCTCCTGATCAACGCTCAGGAGTCGATCGCCGAGGACGGCACCATCTCCGTAGACGTTCGTCGTGAACAAAACGTGGTGGTCATCGAAGTCGATGACGACGGTCCCGGAATCTCAGACGAGAACGTTGCCAGGATCTTCGACCCCTTCTTCACCACAATGGGCGCGCTCGGAGCCTCAGAGGGAGAGGGTACAGGGCTCGGGCTGACCTTCTCGCTCAACGTCGCCGTCGCACACGAGGGAACGATCGAACTCGTCAACTCCAAGCTGGGGGGGGCATGCCTCCAACTCCGTCTCCCCATCCCGAAGCCAGAGCCAGCGATCGGGCTCACGATCTCCACACTGACCGGCGCACAAGAATCGGAGCTGCTGCTCGCCGTAGAAAATGTGATCGAGCATCGAGAGGGGCCGGAAGCCAGGCCGATGCAGATCGCGATGGTCGAAGATGACCTGACGCTTCAGGAGGTCGTGAGCGAACTCCTCACCGGCGCTGAGGTCCATTGCTTCAGTTCGGGACCGGAAGCGGTGGAGCACTGCCGAAACTCCCCCGTCGATGTGGTCCTGCTCGACATCCACCTCCACGGTCCCTGGGATGGATGGCGAGTCCTCGAAGAGCTCGGAGTCCTCGACTGCTCGCCCCCCGTCATCTTGACCACGGGGATCATCGAAGTCGCTGTGGACCAGATCGACTATCCCCAGCTCGAGTTGCTCCGCAAACCGTTCCGACTCGGCGAGCTCGAACTCGCCCTCACGAGGGTGGCCAGGAGCGCGGACCCGCTGGCACCGCAAGAAGCGGCGGCGGCGGCCGACGCTGGCGACAGCCCCACGGAACTCTAGGCCTGGAATAAGCGCTGATCACGGCTACGGCTTGTCGATTCGCCGCAAGACCGGCAGTCTCGGGTGAAGTGCTGTGGTTTCA
>CALEHF010000124.1 GCA_937876125.1 uncultured bacterium | reverse complement strand
GCTCGGGTCTGACCCGGAGTCCTCGAGAACGATGTCGATCCGCGACTTTTCGCCCACGCGGACCTCACGACGGAGCGTGCGGTAACCCGAAAGAGACGGCAGCACTCCGGCTTCGATCGCCTCAGCGACGATGCCATTCGGGAGCGCAGTGTCGATCAGTGCGCGCGCCGAGATCTCCGCATCCCCCACAACCCCACCGGGCACTCCGAGGAGCACCAGCGAGTAGGCGAGTTTCCGCTTCGGATTATCGGAGTGCCGCAGCCACGCCTCGGCGCCCGGTTCGAGGAGGGTTTTCATCGTTCCGGTGTTTGGACAGTGCGCAACCACCTCTTCGCCACTGTCGAGCAAGACATCGGCGAAGAAGCGTTTGTAGCGACGGATGAATTTCCCGCGGACGAGCTCTTGGCGCACGCTAGCGGATCCCCGACTCTTTCTGCGCCGAGCCGCGACCGGAGAGCCCCGTCTCAGCGGGGAGTCCCAACAGATGCGTGCGGATCGTGTTCCACTCGAGGACGCGATGGTGCCGCCGCTGCTCAGGATCACGGATCCCATGCATCGCGGTCGGATAAACCATCATCTCGAAACTCTTCCCCGCTTTCTGCAGCGCGCGTGCGAGCTGCATCGCGTTCTGGACGTGAACATTGTCGTCATCCATGCCGTGAATGATCAGCAGGTGGCCGGAGAGATTCTCAGCGCCCGCGACGACCGACGACGCTTCATAGCCTTCGGGGTTGAGCACGGGGGTTTGCATGTAGCGCTCGGTGTAGATCGTGTCGTAGAGACGCCAGTCGTAGACGCCCGCGCCAGCGATCCCCAGAGAAAAGGCCTTCGACCGGGTGAGCGCGAAGGCGGTCATGAACCCCCCGTAGCTCCAGCCGGTGATGCCGACCCGCGACGCGTCGGCCCATGGATTCTTCGTCAGCCACACGACGGCGTCTTCGAGATCCTCGAGCTCGCTCACGCCGAGCTGACGGTAGCAGGCGGCGGTGTCGACTTGTCCACGGCCACTCGACGATCGGTTGTTGACCTGCAACACGATGATCCCCTGCTGACAGAGGAACTGCTTCCACGCATCGGACTGCCACCGATCGCGCACGGTCGGAGAGTCGGGGCCCGAATAAGTCGTCAGCCATACGGGGTAGCTCCTCCCCTCGTTGAAGTGGGTCGGGAGGAACACCATGGCATCGAGGAGTCGACCGTCGCGAGTGGGAACTTCGTGCCGCTTCGGGAATGAGTACTCGTACTCATCGAGAGCGGTGATCGTCGTCTTCGCCAGCACCCGGATCACTCGACCCTCGCGGTCGCAAAGTCGGAGTTCCCCCGGGTCATTGTGACTCGAGTAGCTATCCAGGAAGTGTTCTCGGTCGGGGGCGATGGTGATCGAATGCGAGCCCGGGTCTGCGGTGAGCTGAGAAATCACCCCCCCGTCGAGAGACACCCGGTAGGCGTGGGACTCGACTGCGGAAGGGATCGAGGCCTGGAACCACAGCTCCCCGCGCGCCTCATCGACCGCCAGGATCCGACCGACCTGCCAGTCCCCGTGCGTCACCGCAGTCGCGGTTTCGCCATAGATGAGGTAGACGTGGCGGAAGCCAGTGCGCTCGGAGAACCACAGAAACCGTTTGCCGTCCTCGAGCCAACGCGGGGTGCCGAGGACATTGACCCACGTCTTCGATTCCTCGTGAATCAGACGTGTGAGTTCCCCGCTCTCCGGATCCACCGAAACGAGATCGAGCCAGGTTTGAATCCGATCTTGAATCTGAAGGAGGAGTCGCGATCCATCGGGAGTCCACCCCACCCTCACGACGAGAAATTCATCCCCTTCGCCGTACTGCGAGAGATCGACGTCGATGGTGCAGTCGCGCTCCACCGAATAGACTCGGACGGAGACGACAGGATTCGGATCCCCAGATTTTGGGTAACGCATGGCGGTGGTGGATTGTCGCGCGGGCACGTGATCGACGATCCGGAAGGTCGGAACTTCGGTCTCGTCGAGGCGCAAGAATGCGAGATGACGCCCAGTGGTACTCCACCAATGGCCGCGGAAGTTTCCCCGCCCGTACACTTCTTCTTGGTAGACCCAGTCGAGTTTCCCTTGGAAGAGGTCTGGGGAGCCGCCGGTCGTCAATCGGTTCACGGCGCCACTCGGGAGATCGATCGTATAGAGATCATTCCCATCGACCCAACTCGCGTGAGATCCGTTGGGAGCGAGCGTGAACAGCTCTCGGCTCCCCTCGAGTTCGAAGAGCCGCGCCGATGATTTCCCCGCGCGTCGGTAGAGGATTCCATCGCCAGTCGAAGCGACCAAGGTTTGACCGTCGTCTGAAAACTGTCGACCCCGACGGGGAAACGACGGTGGATCATCGGGGCGATCGGGCCATTCGAGAGCGTCGAGCCCCACCCCTGCGGGTCGGTCCGCTGTTTCGCGCCCTGTCGCAATCGTCGACTCCCCGGTCTCGATCGAAGTCCACTCGCGCCCCACCTGCACGGCATCCCCCGTGGCATCGAACGTCCCGCGAGCGCCGCGGCCGCCGAAGCGCACGGCACCATCGAGAATCTGCTCGAACGTCAGTTGTCGATCGCCTGCGGTGGCGGGGGCCGCGCAGCCGAGAGCGAGGAGCAGACTGAAGAGAATCAGGGGAGAGGACAGTCGCTGACGGCTCATCGATAGATCTCCGATCTCAAAGACTCGATCACTGACTGGGTGGCCTTCTGGAGGACTCAAAGCGCAGATGAACGGACTGCACCCCCTGCGTCTCTCCGGTGGAGAGGAGCAGTGTACCGGAAAACGAGGGCCGCCGATCGACCCCACATGCCAGTGGCTCACCCCGGAAAGCCCTTTTCAGTTGCACGAAGTGGACCCCCTCGCGAGAATTCGCCTCATCCTGAGAGATCCGCCGACCGGTGCCCCGGTCTGCTTGCGGGTGGGGCGAGTTGAGCTCCAGAACGGGACAGTTCAGGTCCCTCGATCGTGGAAGGCGCAATATCGTGGTGGAGAATGCCTCCAGGGGTGAACCCCCCTTCGACCCAGAGCTTCTCGAGATTCTCCGGTGCCCGATCTCTCACGCACCACTCGTCCACCAAGACGGGCGCCTCCTCTGCTTCGAGTCGCGGAAGGCGTATCGAATCGAAGACGGTATTCCGGTCATGCTCGCAGAAGAGGCGGAGGACATCCCCGAAGCGGAGATCCCCGAGAAGTATCGCACTTAGAGCAACGGCCACCTGAGTTTTGATCTTTCCCCCCTGTAGAGGGAGATTCGATGAGCGATGTGTTTCCTCAGTTGAAAATCGATGCCGATCCCCAAGAAACTCTCGAATGGGTCGAGGCGCTCGGCGAGCTCCTCGATGCCTCCGGCGAGGCACGCACTCGATACATCGTTCGTCGCCTCATCGATCACGCGCAGATGCTCGGCATCGATCTTCCTACACTGATTCAGACTCCCTACATCAATACGATCTCTCCAGCTGAAGAGCCCGAGTTCCCCGGAGATGAAGAGATGGAGCGGCGGATCCGTCGCCTCATCCGTTGGAACGCCGTCGCCATGGTATTGCGCGCGAACCAACTCTACGAAGGAATCGGCGGACACCTTTCGTCCTACGCTTCCGCCGCCAGCCTTTACGAAGTTGGGTTCAACCACTTCTTCCGCGGGCCAGATCACGCCGGCGGGGGGGACCTGGTGTACGTCCAGGGCCACGCGGCTCCCGGAATCTACGCGCGCGCCTTCCTCGAGGGGCGTCTGAGTTCAGATCAACTCGCGCACTTCCGGATGGAGTCGGTGCCGGGGAAGGGGCTCTCGAGTTACCCGCACCCGCGCCTGATGCCGGAATTCTGGCAGTTCCCGACCGTGTCGATGGGGCTCGGACCGATCAATGCGATCTACCAAGCGCGCTTCAACCGCTATCTCCACAACCGCGGCATCAAGGACACTTCCGATCAACGGGTTTGGGCCTTTCTCGGCGACGGCGAGTGTGACGAGCCGGAAACACTCGGCGCTTTGCACCTCGCGGCTCGCGAGAAGCTCGACAACCTGACCTTCGTCATCAATTGCAACTTGCAACGACTCGACGGTCCCGTGCGCGGCAACTCGAAGATCATTCAAGAGCTGGAAGCGGTCTTCCATGGCTCAGGTTGGAACGTGATCAAAGTGATTTGGGGTCGCGAGTGGGATCCGATCTTCGAAACCGACAAGAACCACAAGCTCGTGCGCCGGATGACCTCGATCGTCGATGGTGAATTCCAACGCTTCTCGGTCGAGTCCGGGGAGTACATCCGCAAGTCGGTCTGCGGAGATGATCCGGAACTGCTCAAGCTCCTCGAATCGGTCACGGACGAGAAGCTCACCAAAATGCGCCGCGGTGGACACGATTACCAAAAGCTCTACGCCGCCTACGATCAGGCGACGAAGGTCGAGGGGCAGCCCACGGTCATCCTCGCGAAGACCGTCAAGGGTTGGACTCTGGGGAAGACCGCGGAGGCGCGCAACGTCGCGCACCAGGTGAAGAAACTGAAAGTCGCCGAACTCGCCCTGTTCCGCGACAAACTCCAGCTCGACATTCCCGACGAGGATCTCGAGAACCCGCAGTTCTACCACCCCGGCGAAGATTCGGACGAGGTGCGCTACCTCAAGGAGCGCCGCGCCGCGCTCGGGGGCTACCTCCCCCCGCGACGCTCGCAAGTGACGGTCCCCGCTGTCCCCCCCACGAAGACCTACGACGTCCTCAGAACCGGGAGTACCGCGGGGGTGGAGGCCTCGACGACGATGGCGTTTGCGCGCCTCTTCCGCGAACTGCTCAAGGACAAAGAAATCGGGGGGCGACTGGTCCCGATCATCGCCGACGAAGCGCGGACCTTCGGCATGGAGCCGCTCTTCAAGCAGGTGGGGATCTACGCGTCGGAAGGGCAGAAGTACGAACCTGTCGACCACGAATTGCTGTTCAGCTACACAGAGCGCATCAACGGCCAGATCCTCGAAGAAGGAATCACCGAGTGCGGATCGCTCGCGAGCTTTATCGCTGCGTCGACGAGTTACTCGACCCACGGCGAGGTGATGGTTCCGTTCTACATCTTCTACTCGATGTTCGGGTTCCAGCGGGTCGGCGATCAAATCTGGGCCCTCGGAGACATGCGGGGCCGCGGATTCCTCCTCGGTGCGACCGCGGGGCGGACGACCCTCAACGGAGAAGGGCTCCAGCACCAGGACGGGCACAGCCTCCTGGCAGCTGGCACGGTCCCTGCGTGCGTCCCCTACGACCCCGCCTACGCTTACGAGGTCGGGATCATCATCGAAGAGGGCATGCGTCGGATGGTCACGGAACAAGAGGACGTCTTCTACTACCTGACCCTCTACAACGAGAACGCCGACATGCCCCCCGAGCCGAAGGATGCCAACCTGCGTCAGGGAGTCCTCGATGGGTTGTACCGGGTCCGGGAGGGCGCCGCGCGGAAGAAAAAACGGGTCCGGATCCTCGGCAGCGGCCCGATGCTCGCGCAAGCGATCTCCGCGGCAGAGGTGTTGGAAGAGGAGCATGGCATCGCGGCGGAGGTATTCTCTGCCACGAGCTTTGAGCTACTCCGTCGAGATGCCGTCGACTGCGAGCGTTGGAACATCTTGCACCCCGACCAAGAGGCGCGCGTGCCGCGCGTGGCGCAGATCCTCCCCGCCGAGGGGGGGCCGGTGATCGCCGTGACTGATTTCATGCGCGCGGTTCCCGACGCGATCAGTCGTTGGGTGCAGGCTCCATACACTTCGCTCGGAACCGACGGCTATGGCATGAGCGACACCCGAGAGGCGCTTCGGCGCGTCTTCGAGATCGACGCAGCTGCGATCATCGCGGCGGCGCTGACGAGCCTCGTTCGGACGGGCGAGTTCGATGGCAAGAAAGCGAAAGCCGCGATCGATGCGCTCGGTATCAACACCGAGCAACCCAACCCACACGACCGCTTGAGCGGTTCCGATTTCGGCGGGAGCTCTTAAGAGGGGAGGCCGGAACGGGGGGTCGTTCCGGTGACCTGGCAGTTACCCCGGAATCAGAACGTCTTTGGCGATCGGGAGCGTGAACGAGAAAACGCTTCCCGTCCCCGGGGTGCTCTCGAGCCACATCGCTCCGCCGTGCAGTTCGACGAGTTCTTTGCACAGATTCAGCCCCAACCCCAGTCCGCTCGGCTCCCGGCCGTTGCCCTCTGATTCGCTGCAGTCCAGAGGAGCGCTGACAGCCGAGAGGGGCTTGCTTGTGAAGATCGTTTCCTGCTCGGCGAGCGCCATTCCACGTCCGGTGTCACTCACGGAAAAGACGATTTGGTGTTCGTTCTCCTCGATCGCTTCGAGGTGGATGCTGCCCCCCTCGGGGGTGCAGCTGAGTGCGTTGTCGAACAGGTGAACGAGGACCTGCTTCGCTCGGTCTCGATCCGCCAGGACGGCCCCCCGGATCGACTCGACAGTGACCGTGATCGCAGTCTCAACCGCTCGAATCTCACCCCACCGAACGACTTCGGCCAGCAGTTCCCCGATCTCAACCGGCTGCTTCTGGATCGAGAATTTCCCGGTCTCGATGCGCGAAAGATCGATCAGGTCATCCATGGTGCGCTTCAACTGATCGCAGCTGATCTTGCAAGCATCGAGATACTCCGCCTGATCATCCGTCACCGGGCCCGCGACTCCCTCTGCCATCAAACAGATGAACTCCCGCATCGACGTGAGCGGAGTCTTCAGCTCGTGGGAGAGTGTGTGATAGAACGCCTCGACTTCGCGCTTTTGAGCCTCGAGTTCATCATTCCGAGCGTCCAATTCTTCTCGGAAGCGGCATACGGCTGAGCGGAGTGACTGCTTCTCGATCGCGTTGGTGATCGCGCGCTGCAAGCTACTGGTCGAAATCTTCGACTTCGGGATGGTGTCGATCGCTCCTGCTTGGAGCAGCGACACGGCGGCACAGTCATCGCCTTGGCGAGTCAATGCGATGACGGGCACTTCCAGTTTCTGAGCCTTCAGACCCTTGAGAACTTCGACACCTGTCATGGTGCCGAGGTCGGAATCGAGGAGGACCACGTCCACCAACGATGCGGGGAGTTTCTCGATCGCCTCCTCCCCCGACGAAAACTCCACGAAGTCGACCGTCCAACTTGGATCTTGGGACAAGAGTCGATGGACCATCAGCCGGTCGACAGCATCATCCTCGATTGTGGCGACGCGCAGGGCAGAGCGAACCATCGGTGTTCCCTATCCGGTTTGAAGAGCTCTTGTGGGCCGGGCGGCGCGCTCCACTCGGAGAAGCAGTGAGTGCCTCTGACCCAGAAGAGTACCTGGGAGCTCGGGGGGAGCGCACGCGACCGAACGACCGGCTCAGATAAGCTGAACGCGGGTCAAGGCTTGCGTCGGCGCGTGACCACGGAGCCCGCAGGATTGACGCGGCGAACGCTTGCCTCCTCTCAGTTGGAAGAGCGGCATTTAGCAGACTTGCCCCACTCGGCGCGCCCCCGCCAAAACAAAAAAACAGGCGAAGACCCCAGTAGAGTCTCCGCCTGCTTTTCTCGTCTTCAGTGGTCCCGAACGACCGTGCTACCCGCAGCCGTTGAAGACCTCGCAATCGGTGAGAACTTGATTCGGCTGGGTTCCACAGGTCGGAAACGGTGCAGGGGGAGCCGACCCACCGGCGAAGAAGTAGAAGATCACAAAGATGGCATCAGCGGTGTCGATGGCGCCGTCGGCATTCGAGTCCGCCGCGGCGATGCACGGCTTCAGCGGCCCCTGCTGGAACAGATAGTTCAGCAGCCAAACTCCGTCTGAGATGTCGGCGAAGCCATCGTCATTCGCATCCCCTCGGACAAACTCGGTGAGCGCTGCGACGTTGAAGGTTCCGCAGTTCTGGATCGGCTGGAGCGACTGCCCCCCGACCACGACGATTGCGTTGATCACCGGAGTGCCGATGGTTCCACAGGGACAGAGCACAATGTCAGTGCCGACCGGCGCGAGCGCCTGGTAGGTGCCGACGGCGAGCTCGTAGCCATTACCAGGGGGTAAGATGTTGCACGCGGTCAGACAAATCACCACGCCCATCGTCCAGCCGTCGGGCTCGACGTTCAACGTCTCGAAGTCGGGGGGGTCGCCGGCATTGACGGTTTGGGCCGTCGCGCCGAGCGCGAGGTTTGTCACCGTCGCCAAAGCGGTATCGAAGCAAACGCCGAACGACCAACCCTGGATGTTCTCTCCGCTGGAATCGAGCGTGACTGGAGTGGTGAAGGTGCCGCCCACGGCGGTGGTCCCGCTTCCCACTGTAAACGCGTAGTCGGGATTCTGAGCGAAGGCGCTCCCCGAAAATCCCATGAGAACGACCGTCATTGCAACGAGACCCCACCGAGCGCGCGAATGGCTCCCCGGGGTACGCCACTTCACTTCACTGGAGACTTCGGTACCTACGAACATTCCAACTCCTCTTTCGGATCTCGGGGCCGACAACATCGGCCTTGCGAGACGCATCACCGCAGCCAGGTGACGAACCGAGCGCCAGCTCGGAACGTATCGCGACCTCATTCGAACTCGTCACACACGACAAATGATCCCGCACTACGGCGGAACCATGCCTCGCATCGACATCTAACTATCCCGGGCGAGGGGCCCACCCTCGTCTGGAGGTCGGAGAGATATCGAACGCGCGCTGCGTTCGCTCCGCACCCGGTTGCCAATAGGAGTGGCGGCGGGCATGGCGCTACCATAGCACTCGCAAGGGAGCGGTGGAATCCTGAGCTAGAGAGGAAAGAAGGGCGAAAGGGGTTCGCTCGCACCACTTCCACGCTCGCTCTGAGCTCAGCAAGGCGGCCTAGAGGGCTTCTGACGCACCGGTGCCGGGTCCTTGCCTCCAAGAGCCTCTTCGAGGCGCCCCGGACCCCTGAGCGCACAAGGAGGGTGTCAGGGAAGTCATTTCGATCGAGGTCCGCCCCTGACGCATCCTATGGCGCTGAAAGACCCTCCGGCCACGAAAAAACGGAGGAGCCATCGAGCTGCGCTCGACCACTCCTCCGCTAGCAACTTCCCCGGGGGAAGTGAAGCCTTACGGACAGCCGGAAACGGAGCAGTCCGCTGTGGTCTGCGTCGGAGTCGTTCCGCAATTAGGGAACGGCGCGGCCGGCGGCGGCGAGCCATTCACGAATTGATAGGTGAAGATGAAGATCGCATCGGCTGCATCGAAGGTCGAGTCCGAGTTCGCATCGTTCGAACCATCGCAATCGGTGTGCGCACCACCCTGGAAGAGGTCGAGCAGCATCCAGATGCCGTCGGCGAGGTTCAAAATTCCATCGGCATTGCCGTCACCACGCACGAACGGAGTGATCGGCGGGAGGAACGAATCGACGACGCCGTCGATCTGCGTCATCTCGATCGAGGCACCGTCGATCACGATCACCGCGGCGACCGGCGGAACACCGAGAGTGCCGCAGAGACCTGTGGTGGTCGTCGCGCCGTTCGGCATCAAGTTCGTGTAGTTCCCGATGGTCAGAACACCCGCAGAAGGCGGCAGGACCTCGGCCCCGACCAGACTGATCACGACCCCGACGGTGTAGCCATCCGCATAGACCGCAGTGTCGTTGAACGCCGGCCCGTCGCCGCCGTCGAAGGAATTGGTGAGCGCACCGTCTTCGATGGAGTCGAGCTGGAGGGCGAGCGAATCGTGGCACACACCGTAGGACCAACCGGCAGAGGCGAGTCCCGCCGTGGAGTCGATCGACGTGTCGAGCGAGACCGTGCCTCCGGGAGCCACCGTGGCGGTCTCCGTCGTGAAGACATAGTTCGGATCTTGCGCCTCAACGGAGCTCGCGACGAGCGCGACCCCCATTACAGCGAGGCAAGAGAGGAGTTTCCGATTCATGACGTCCTTTCCGGAAGTCTTGGGCGGGTGAGGAGCCCCTCGGCCCCCAAAGTCACGCACACCAAACAGTTCAGCCAGACCGAGAGCTATCTCACGTTCTCTGGGAAGAAACCGCAGGCGGGTCCAGCCGTCATCGACCGCGGAGTTGCTGCTTCCAAGAGGTTCTGAATGTTCGTCAGTGGTTCAAAATGCCCGAGAGGAGGTGAGCCGGTTCGGCAGGTCTCAAACGCCCAGACGACATCCGGCAGCCGCCGGGTCGCTTGGGGGTATTCCTTCGCTGATCTCGTTGGATGGGGTCAACCTTCGGTTCCTTGGAATCATCCCCAGCCAGGGAATTGCCTGATCGCGTCGCCGAACTTAGATCGAGCGCAGTTTTTTCGAGCGCACTTTGACCGATCGCAATCAGACCGATCGCAATTAGATCGATCGCAGTCGAATCGAAAGTCACGGCACTCTCAGTAGAACCGATCGACCAGCCAGATCGATCGAAGAGCGTTTCAGAGAACTGTGCCTCCTCAAGCCACAGGTCCCGATCCGCCCCATAAGCCGACTCAAGAGTAGCGGGCCGGACTGCTCCGACTCCC
>CALEHF010000123.1 GCA_937876125.1 uncultured bacterium | reverse complement strand
GAGATCCCGCTGATGATCGGCGGGGGTGAGTTTATCGTGAACGGCTCCGAGCGCGTCATCGTCTCGCAGCTCCACCGCTCGCCGGGCGTGGACTTCACGGAGGAGATGCACACCTCCGACAAGCGGCTGCACTCCTGCCGGATCATTCCTGAGCGCGGCTCTTGGATCGAATTCAACGTCTCTAAGAAGGAAATTCTCACCGTTCGCATCGACCAGTCGGGCAAGTTCCCGTCGACGATGCTTCTGCGGGCGATGGACGAGCGCTTCTCGAGCGACACGCAGATTCTTGAAACCTTCTACCCGGTCGAAACCGTCAAGGTGGGGACCGCACGTAGCATCACAAAGCTGGTGCCCGAGGCCGAAGACGGCCCTGGAACCGGTCGCGTGTCGGCGGAAGACGTCATCGACGCCGAGACGGGGGAGATCCTCCTCCACACCGGCGACCGCTTCACCGAGACTTTCCTCACGAGCTTCTTCGGCGAAGAGATGGCGGCGAAGCGTGGCGGCAAGAGCTCGTTCAAAGTGCTCCCCGAAGACTTCGATCCGCTGATCTTGAAGACGCTCAAAGAGGACAACACCGCTGATCACGAAGAAGCGCTGATTCGCATCTACCAGCGCCTCCGCCCCGGCAACCCGCCGCAGGTCGCGAAGGCGCGCGAACTCTTCTTCGACAAGTTCTACAACCCGAACAAGTACCGCCTCGGGCGGGTCGGGCGCTTCCGGGTGAACCGGAAATTCGGCCTCGACATCCCTGAGTCCGAGATGACCCTCCAGCCGGAGGACATCCTCGAGTCGATCTCGTACGTCTTCAAGCTCCGCAGAAACCAAGGGGAGATCGACGATATCGACCACTTGGGCAACCGCCGCGTCCGCACCATCGAGGAGCTGGCCGGGGAAGAGATGCGCAAAGGCTTCTTGAAGCTCAAGCGCACCGTCCAAGAGCGGATGAGCATGATGGAACTCGAGAACCTCACGCCGCGAAGCGTGATCAACTCGAAAACCATCTCATCCGCGATCGAGTTCTTCTTCGGCCGGGGTGAGCTCTCCCAGGTCGTGGACCAAACGAACCCGCTCTCGCAGCTGACTCACGAGCGCCGTCTCAGCGCGCTCGGACCCGGTGGACTCAACCGGAAACGCGCGGGATTCGAAGTTCGCGACGTGCACATTTCGCACTACGGCCGCATCTGCCCGATCGAAACGCCGGAAGGCACGAACATCGGACTGATCTCCTCGTTGAGCGTCTTTGCGACGATCGACGAGTACGGCTTCCTGATCACTCCATACTTTGTGGTGAAGAACGGCAAGTGCCGACGCGAAGCGGACAACATCGTGTTCTTGCGCGCGGATGAGGAAGAGAACGTCTACCTCTCGCCTGCGGACATCGAGATGGGGCCGAAGGGTGAGTTCGAGGGTGACCTCGTGCTCGCGCGTCTCAACGGTGAATTCTTCCTCGTGCCGCCTACTGAGGTCCAGTACATGGACGTCAGCTCACTTCAGCTGGTCGGGGTCTCCGCAGCGTTGATTCCGTTCCTCGAGCACAATGACGCAAACCGCGCGCTCATGGGATCGAACATGCAACGCCAAGCGGTGCCGCTCCTCAGGGTCGATCCGGCGTACGTGTCGACGGGCATGGAAGTGCACGTTGCCCGAAACTCCGGAATGGTGGTCACCGCCCAAGAAGGCGGATCGGTCACTTCGGTCGACGCGAACCACGTCACCATCGAAGGAGAGCGCTACGAGCTGCGCAAGTACCGCGGCTTGAACGAGCGCACCTGTCAGAACCAGCGTCCCTGCGTGATGCTCGGCGAGACCGTCGAGAAGGGGCAAGTGATCGCGGACGGTGCCGCGACCCAAGACGGCGAGCTCGCCCTCGGCCGAAATGTGCTCGTCGCGTTCATGAGCTGGGATGGCTACAACTTCGAGGATGCGATCATCGTCTCCGAGAAGCTGGTTCGCGAGGACGCCTACACTTCGCTTCACATCGACGAATTTGAGATCGAGATCCGTGAGACCAAGCTCGGGCGCGAGGAATTCACTCGCGACATCCCGAACGTCTCCGAGCGCATGCTCAAGAACCTCCAAGACGACGGCGTCGTGCAGACCGGTACCCATGTCTCCCAGGGGGACCTGCTGGTCGGTAAGGTCGTGCCGAAGTCGAAGAGTGAGCTCTCTCCGGAAGAGAAGCTGCTCCACGCGATCTTCGGTCGCGCGGGCGAGGACGTGAAGAACGACTCGCTGACGGTCCCCTCGGGGGTCGAAGGTGTTGTGATCGGCTCCAAGAAGTTTTCGCGCCGCTCTGACCTCTCCGAGGATGAGCGCAAGAAGACCAAGAAGCAGGTCAACGACATTGAGGAGACGACGCACGCGGACATCCTCCGCGAGATCGACGAACTCCTCACCGAGCTGAAGGAAGCGACTGGCAGCTCTCCGCGCGATCCGAACACGGGTCGAATCTTCAAAGCGGAAGAGCTCTACGAGGGACTCAGCGTCCACTCGGTGAAGATCGCTCTCAGCCCGTCGCACTTCCTCGGCAGCTCGCCGAAGAAGAACGCAACGATCAAAGAGTCGCTCCGGGTGCGGCTCGAGAAGATGGAAGCTCTCGAGGACTACAAGAACCGCGAGGTCAACCGTCTCACCCGTGGTGACGAACTCGCCCCGGGCGTGATCGAAATGGTGAAGATCTGGGTGGCGACGAAGCGCAACTTGTCAGTTGGCGACAAGATGGCGGGACGTCACGGCAACAAGGGAGTGATCTCGAAGATCCTTCCCTTGGAAGACTGCCCATTCCTCGCGGACGGGACTCCGGTCGAGGTGATCCTGAACCCGCTGGGCGTGCCGTCGCGCATGAACCTCGGGCAGATCCTCGAGACCCACCTCGGCTGGGCCGGCGAGAAGATGGGATACCGCGCGGTCACTCCTATCTTCGACGGTGCGACCGAGCCGGAGGTGCGCGAAGCGCTGATCGAAGCGGGCCTGCCGCGCGACGGCAAGGCTGTCCTCTACGACGGCCGCACCGGTTCGCCGCTCGAGCAGAAGGTCACCGTGGGCCGCCTGTACATTTTGAAACTGCACCACCTCGTCGACGACAAGATTCACGCGCGGGCGACCGGCCCGTATTCGCTGATCACGCAGCAACCGCTGGGGGGCAAGGCGCGCTTCGGTGGCCAGCGTTTCGGCGAAATGGAAGTCTGGGCGCTCGAGGCGTACGGCGCCGCGCACATTCTTCAGGAGCTGCTCACGGCAAAATCGGATGACGTGGACGGTCGCGCAAAGATCTACGAGTCGATGGTCAAAGGTGAAAACACCCTCGAGGCAGGCACCCCGGTCTCGTTCGACGTGTTGACGAACGAAATCAAAGGACTGGGGCTCAACCTCGAAATGGAGAAGAGAGGTGGTTAGTGACGTCAGGTTCGCCTGCGATCACTGACCTCTCGCCGTTCGAGTGGTCGAGCCTCCCCTGGGGAAGGCTGCCATTCGGAAGGGTCGTTACAAAGAGCACCTACGCTTGTCGTTTGACGACGAGCGATTGGAATCAAAGCGATCACCGAGGGGCTTGACCCCTCGAGCAGATCCGGAGGATCGATGATCGAGCCGATCTACGACAAGGTGAACGACTTCAGCGCGGTCAACATTAAGTTGGCGTCGCCGACCGACATCCTGTCTTGGTCGTACGGGGAAGTACGCAAGCCGGAAACCATCAACTACCGGACTTACCGTCCGGAGAAGGATGGTCTCTTTTGCGAGCGGATCTTTGGTCCCGAGCGGGACTGGGAATGTTCGTGCGGTAAATACAAGGGGATCAAGCACAAGGGCATCATCTGCGATCGCTGCGGGATCAAGATCACGCACTCGCGAGTGCGTCGCAGTCGGATGGGCCACATCAACTTGGCCGCGCCGACCGTGCACATCTGGTTCTTCAAGGCGATGCCGTCGCGACTCGGCAACTTGCTCGACATGAAGACCACGCACCTCGAGCGCGTCATCTACTACCAAGACTATGTCGTCATCGATCCCGGTGACACGCCGCTGAAGGAGAAGCAACTCCTCAGCGAGGAGGAGTACCGCTTCGCGCTCGAGAAGTACGGCGACAGCTTTGTGGCCGACATGGGCGCGGAAGCGATTCGCGAGATGATCCGTCGGATCAACCTCGCCGAGCTCGCCGTAGAGCTGCAACAAGAGTACGAGACTTCGCGCTCCAAGCAGAAGAAGGCGAACCTCATCCGTCGTCTTCGGATCACCCAGACGATCTCTGCCTCGGGGAACGACCCGGAGTGGATGATCTTGGACGTCGTGCCGGTCATCCCGCCCGACCTCCGCCCCTTGGTGCTCCTCGAGAGCGGCAACTTCGCGACCTCCGACTTGAACGACCTCTACCGTCGTCTCATCAACCGGAACAACCGCCTGAAGAAGCTGCTCGACCTCAACGCTCCCGAAGTGATCATTCGCAACGAGAAGCGGATGCTGCAGCACTCGGTCGATGCTCTGTTCGACAACAACCGTTGCCGCCGCCCGGTACTCGGGTCGAATAACCGCCCTTTGAAGTCGCTCACCGACATGATCAAGGGCAAGCAGGGTCGCTTCCGGGAGAACCTCCTCGGAAAGCGCGTCGACTACAGCGCGCGTTCCGTGATCGCAGTCGGTCCGGAGCTGCGTCTACACCAGTGCGGATTGCCGAAGAAGATCGCGCTCGAACTCTTCCAACCGTTCATCATTCGTCGCCTCAAGGAGCTCGGCTACGCCGACACCATCAAGAGCGCGAAGAAGATGCTCGAGCGGAAGGACGAAGAAGTCTGGGACATCCTCGAAGAGGTGACCAAGGGTCACCCGGTGCTCCTGAACCGAGCGCCGACCCTCCACCGCATGGGAATTCAGGCGTTCGAGCCGGTTCTCATCGAAGGAAACGCGATTCTCGTGCACCCCTTGGTGTGCGAGGGATTCAACGCGGACTTCGATGGTGACCAGATGGCGGTGCACTTGCCGCTGTCGATCGAAGCGCAGATCGAGGCGCAGAACCTGATGTTGTCGACCAACAACATCTTCTCGCCCGCCCACGGTAACCCGATCATCGCGCCGTCGCAGGACATCGTCCTCGGCTGCTTCTACTTGACCCTGTCCCTCAACGGGATGGCGGGGGACGGCATGCGCTTCTCGTCGATCGAGGAAGTTTTCACCGCGCTCGGTGAGGGCAAAATCCACGGTCACGCGAAGGTGCGCGTGCGCATGACCCCTGGGCGTGAGGTTCTCGATCCCGGCGGCGCAGTCATGCCGGCGGACGAGCATGGTTTGTACGTGACGACCCCGGGGCGGATCATCTTCAACGATCTGCTCAAAGAGGGGATGCCGTTCTACAACCAAGACCTCGGCAAGAAGGACCTGAAGCGCGTCATCAGTGACTGCTACATGCGCCTCGGCCGCAAGTCGACTCTGAAGCTCCTCGACGACATGAAGGAACTCGGTTTCAAAGCCGCGACCAAGTCGGGGATGAGTTTCTCGGTGGACGACTTGCGCGAGCCGGTGGAGAAGGCAGGCATCATCAAGGCGACCCAAGCGAAAGTGGACCAAATCGCCGGTCTCTTCCGCAACGGAGTCATCACTGAGGGTGAACGCTACAACCAGATCATCGACCTTTGGACCCACGCGACCGAGGAGGTCGGCGAGCACTTGATGGATCGCCTGCGCAACGACTCGGTGCCGGGCCATCCGTACGTGAACCCGATTTACGTCATGGTGACGTCGGGCGCGCGGGGATCGGTGACGCAGATCCGGCAGCTCGCCGGCATGCGCGGCCTCATGGCGAAGCCGTCCGGTAAGATCATCGAGACTCCCATCAAAGCGAGCTTCCGCGAAGGCCTGCGAGTCCTCGAGTACTTCTCGTCGACCCACGGGGCGCGAAAAGGGCTCGCAGACACCGCGCTGAAGACCGCGGACTCGGGGTACCTCACCCGCAAGCTCGCGGATGTTGCGCAGAACGTGGTCATCACGACCGAGGATTGCGGAACGCTGAACGGTATCACCAAGGAAGTCGTCTACCGAGGCGACAAGGTCGACATTCCCCTGGCGGCACGGATCATGGGGCGAACCTCCCTGACCACTGTCAAGGACGTGAAGAGCGACGCGGTGATTCTGCGCGAGCACGAACTGATCACGGAGAAGGTCTCGAAAAAGGTCGAGGAGCTCGGCTACACGAAGCTGCGCGTCCGGAGCCCGCTGACTTGCGAGACTTCGCTCGGTGTCTGCGCGAAGTGCTACGGCATGGACCTCTCGACCGGTCGTTCGGTCGAGCAGGGACTCGCAGTGGGGATTATCGCGGCGCAGTCGATCGGGGAGCCGGGAACTCAGCTCACCATGCGTACCTTCCACATCGGCGGGATCGCCTCGAAGGCGGTCCAGGAGTCGGACAAGAAGGCGAGTCACGCGGGTACGGTCGAGTTCCGCGACCTGAACGAAGTCAAGAACACCGACGGCAAGACGATCGCGCTCAACCGTCGAGGCGAAGTGATCGTCAACGACAAAGAGGGACGCGAGATCGAGCGTCACCAAGTTCCGCTTGGAGCGGTGATCGACATCACCAACGGCGCGACCGTGCGCTCGGGGACCAAGCTCTACTCTTGGGATCCGCACACGATTCCGATTATCGCGGAGACCGGCGGAGTCATCGACTACGAGGACGTGGTCGAAGGCGCGACGTTGAAGGTCGAGAAGGACCCCGTGTCCGGCAAAGACCGTCGCGTCATCATCGAGCACAAAGGCGAGCTGCACCCGCAGATCGTCGTGCGCGAGGAGAGCGGCGAGATCATCGCTCTCTATCCGCTGCCGGAGAAGGCGCACATCGAAGTCACCCGGGGCGACAAGATCCTCGCGGGCACCATGCTCGCAAAGACCCCGCGGGAGATCACCGGTACCCAGGACATCACCGGGGGTCTGCCGCGTGTGACCGAGATCTTCGAAGTGCGCCGCCCGAAGAACCCGTCCGTGATCGCGGAGATCGACGGTCTCGTCGAGATGGGCGAGAAAAAGCGCGGCAAGCAGATCGTTAACGTCAAGAATGAGAACGGCGTGGTCATCGAACACGTCATTCCGCACGGCAAGCACTTCCGCGTACACAAAGGTGACGGAGTGATCGCGGGAGATTCGCTGGTCGATGGCGACTTGGTCCCGAAGGATATCCTTCGAATCAAGGGAGTCGAAGCGGTGCAGGCTTACCTGCTCCAAGAGGTCCAGAAGGTCTACCGTTCGCAGAACGTGACGATCAACGATAAGCACATTGAGATTATCGTCTCGCAAATGCTCCGGAACGTGAAAGTCATGGATCCGGGGGACACGAAGCTGCTCCCCGACACCGTGATCGACAAATTCCGCTTCCGTTCGATCAACGAGGAGATCGTGACTCAGGGCAAGAAGCCGGCAACGGCGGATCCGCTCCTGCAGGGAGTCACGAAGGCCTCGGTCCAATCGGAGAGCTTCATCTCTGCTGCAAGCTTCCAGGAAACCACCAAAGTCTTGACAGAAGCGGCTCTCAGCGGCAAAAAGGATGAACTGGTAGGTCTCAAAGAGAACGTGATCATGGGTCACATGATCCCTGCGGGCACCGGCTTCCGCGCGTACTTCGACTGCGGAGTCAGGAAGATCGGCGTCGCGGCGGGCGAGGGAGAAGCTCCCATCGCCGTCGCCGCACCGCCGAGTCGACCGGGTTCAGAAGCGCTGGGCGCCGGGTTGACTGGAGCAGGACTCGCTTCGACGACTGCCACCAGCACCAAGAGCAGCGGTTCGGGCGGCGATCTGAAAGACCTCCTCTTTGGTCGACAGGGTTCCGCGGAAGAACTCGCGGGCAAAGGCGGCTCTGGCGATACCAACGACGCTGACGACGACGTCGTCGCGGAAGTTGAGACCCCGGAAGCGAGCGCGGCGAATTCGGCTGAAGATCCGTCCGAGAACTCGGTCGACGCGCAGGTCACTGACGAGCCGGAAGCTGCGGCGCCTGAAGCTGCGGCGCCTGAAGCTGCGGCGCCTGAAGCTGCGGCGCCGGAAGCTGTGGAGCCGGAAGCTGCGGAGCCGGAAGCTGTGGCGCCTGAAGCTGTGGAGCCGGAAGCGAGTGACGACGCCGCGGCTGTCGAAGACGAGGCCGACGACAAAGACGATGATGACGACGACGACGCTGACGCTGACGCTGACGCTGACGCTGACGCTGACGCTGACGCTGACGACGACGACAAAGACTAGAACTTAGAGAGGGGCGGAAGACCGCCCCGACCTATTGGTGAACCGACTGACCTGAACCAGAGAGTCCTACCTTGGAGAGGTGATCCCCGGGGCAGGTCGAGGAACGGATACGATGCCGACGATCAACCAGCTGGTCCGTCTGGGCCGGAAGAACAAGGCGAAGAAGAGCAATTCGCCCGTGCTCGAGTCGTGCCCCTTCAAACGAGGGGTGTGCCTCCAGGTGAAGACGCAGACGCCGAAGAAGCCGAACTCGGCTCTCCGGAAGATCGCTCGCGTGCGCCTGTCGAACGGCAAAGAAGTCACCGCTTACATCGGTGGTGAGGGGCACAACCTGCAAGAGCACTCGATCGTGCTCGTGCGCGGCGGTCGCGTCCGCGATCTGCCGGGAGTGCGCTACCACATCGTCCGCGGCACTCTCGACACCATGGGTGTGGACGGCCGCAACCAGGGGCGATCCAAGTATGGCAAGAAGCGGCGCGACTAGGGTGCGGCTTGTCCGTGCCAGAGGAGTCGTTGCCAGAAGCGCTCGAAATCTTGATGACTGCTGATGCTAATACTGATCATTTTGAAACAGAGGCCGAGAGCGCAAGCACCGCTCAGAGCCGAGATAAAACCGAGTAGGGTCTAAGGCCAATGGGTAAGACGAAGAAGGACGAGAAGTCGAAGTTCAAGTTCCGCTCCACGCAGCGGTTCCAGAAGCCCGACCCTCGATTCAACTGCATGGTGGTGACGAAGTTCATCAACCTCCTCATGCAGGACGGCAAGAAGAGTGTCGCTCGGAAGGTCTTCTACGACGCGATGGAAATCCTCGCGAAGAAGGTCCCCGACAACGAGCCGCTCGAGACGTTCCGAACTGCGATCTCGAACGTGATCCCGCTCCTCGAAGTGCGGTCGCGTCGGGTGGGTGGTGCGACGTATCAGGTGCCGATGGAGGTCAGCCGCAAGCGCGGTCAGTCCCTCGCCATTCGTACCATCATGAAGACGATCCGCGGCCGCGGTGGTAAGCCGTTCGCGGAGCGCCTCGCCGAAGAGATCGCGGCGGCTTTCCGAAAGGAAGGCTCGTCGATCACGTGGCGCGAGAACACGCACAAGATGGCGGAAGCCAACAAGCTCTTCGCCCACTACGCCTGGTAGTCCCCTGGAAGCTCCTTAGTTTCGCAGACGCATTTGCGCGGGCTTGTTTGACCGAACCGGTCGAACAAGCCCGCTGCTCATCGAGCCCGCCGGCCATTCATCTCTCCCCGAGTGGGGCCTATGAAACCATGAGTTGAGCTGGCCCCGTCTCCACCGGGCAACCCCGTTATCTCCGAGGGCTCTCCCCTCGGGGAGAGAGCCCCCCCCTTCCCTGCCTCCTCGCCAATCCCTCCGAGCCGCCACTCCCTGACAACTCCGCCGAAGATCATTCTGAATTTCTGTGCGATCCGCCGATCCCCTCCGCTCTCAGTAGTGGAAGCGCGCCTTGGCCGCGAGTCGAGGCAGCTCACCAGACGGCTCGAAGCCACTGTCAGAACGAATGGAGGTCAACCCCGGCTCGGATCCATGACCTTGCGGCGCGGACCACGTTCCTTGGAACGACCCCAGCCACTCTCGAACGAAACGAGGACGCCATGTACCCACGTCAACTTTCTCGGAACTCCCTGACCTCTCTTGCTGCATTCTTGACCCTCGCGATCTTCATGGTGGCTCCGAGTTCGCTCGACGCTCAAGAAGTGGGGTCCAGTATCGCAGTCCGTGTCGCCCGGGGAGACGCCAACGCAGACGGCTTCCTCGATCACGCCGACCTGAGGGTGATGATGAACGTGCTGCTCGGGACCATGCCTCCTCCGGTCTCGAAAAGAGATCTCGACGTGAATCGGGACGGTGACTTCAATTCGCGGGACCTCTTGGCGCTGACCGCCGAGCTCGCGAGGGCGGGGTATGCGCGGCAGAGGATCGATCCGACCCTCGAGCGCGCGATCCTCGGGGATGCCGACGACGACGGTTCAGTGACTCCCGAAGACGTCTTCGCGCTCGCCTACGCCATCGCGGCGGGAGCGAGTCCTGCGGCGCCCGCCGAGGCGGTCGATCTCAACCGGGACGGCCGAGTCGACGAGTTTGACCTCGAGCTCTTGCTGCTCTGGGAGCTCCGGCACTAGCCCTGGATTAAGCGCTGATCACGGCTGCGGCTTGCCGATTCGCCGCAAGACCGGCAGTCTCGG
>CALEHF010000122.1 GCA_937876125.1 uncultured bacterium | reverse complement strand
CTGAATTTCAATCGATCGGCCTCATCCAGCACGAGTGCAACCTGCAGATCGGGCCACGCGGCCTCCGCTTCCGCAACAACGCGACCGCTCAAAGTGAGCTCGTAACCCACCTCCGGAACCGATGCGCCTGCTCTGACAGTTAACTCAACGACGGCCCCTAGCTCTTCGCTGATCAGATTTAGACACTCACTGAGCCCCGCATGTTCAAGGGGCTCCTTCTCCTGCTTCGTGAGCGGCTCGGCTGCAATCTCCGGCGCTTTCTCCGAGAATTCCTCACCTCCGCGATCGAGCATCTCTGAAGTGAGGACCTCGACTCGATCGTGGAATTGGAGGAGGTTCCACGCGTGCAGGAAGGATCGCCAGCTCGCTTCGAAGTCCGGGGCGGTACGGGCTTCGGCTTCATCGAATAACCGAAGCAGAACTCGCACCGCGGACAAGTCTCCATCCTGAAGAGAGCTTGCCGCAACCCGAGCCAGCACCATCAACCACGCTTGATCGGAGAATCGACTGAATACCGCTGGGGAACCATCCTCACGAAGAGGAGGAGCTTCGAACCGGGCGGGAGAATCGTGCAGGCGAAGCTCCAAGTCATCCGCGACGTTTCCCGCAAGCGCACGATCCTTGAACAGCCAGGCGAGCGCAGCAATGTCAGCGAGCTTTTCCCATTCGGCGGATTCCGGTTGCGCAAGGTAGCTGATGAGCATGGCCACGCTGCCCTGGTCTTTGACTTCGCTCGAGAGTCGGAGTCCTCGATCGGTGGCGAGCTTCCCGTAGCTCTTCGAATCGAGGCTCGAGAAGAGTCGCCGGAAGGAGGTGGCTCCCTGCGGGTTTGCGAACTCCTCGACGTCCTTCCAAGTGACCGACCAAACGACGTAACGCTCGGAGTCAACAATCGCCCGTCGCTTTCGCACATCGTCTTCAATGCGCCCTCGCTCGGCCGTGGGGCAAGCGTGATACGCCAAGCCGTCGCAGAAGACCGCAACGGGCTTCACGCCCACTTCCGCGTTGGCGTCTCGGATCAAGAAGTCGGGGCGACACCGGAGCGCGACTCGTTGCTTCGGTCCGAGGTCTTCCTGTGGAAGGATTTCCCAGCGCCGGTCCCCGATGCGAAGGCGCCAGAAGCGCTCCCCACCGCGGATCGCTTCGTCCCACTGCGCGTCGTCGCGACTCTCCGCATACTGAGCCAAGCCCTCGATGAACTTCCTCTCCAGCTCGCTCTCGAGCCTCGAATCGAGCTCCACCTCCGAAAGCGTCTTTGCGTCCTTCAGCTCGTCGCGGTGCTCCAAGATTTCCTGCAACATGCTCTGCGCCATTTGACTCGAGATCTGCGGCAGGTTGTGCTGCTCCTGGTACGCGTAGATACACCGATAGCAACCATCGCGCGCGGGACCGCTGCCTTCGTCACGTTGGCACGTGCACGCCTGCAACGCCTTGTAGGCGAGTTCGAGCACATCGAGGAAGTTCGACTCCCGCCAGAGGTCGGCCAGGTAGCCAGTTCCTCCGGGGACCGCATCGAACACCACGAGGAAGTGTCGGAATCCGTTGTTCCGCCCGTGGATCGGCTCGCGGATCGATCGGATCAGCAAGTGGATGGGGTTGCCTTGGAATCGACGTCGGAATCCCAATTCGAGCGCTGCCTGAAATGATGCCCTGCGCGTGTCCAGTTCGAGCTCGGCGACCGGGAGCAGAACGCGGATCGCTTCCGACTGGACCTCTCGATAGAGAAGCAGATCGGAGACGTTCTCCTTGTTGCCGGTCTTGGCTCCAGGACAGTGGGACGCGTGGCGGACCTCTTTGCCGTTCTGCGGCGGTGGCCCCTTCGGATCTTTCACTCGACCGCAGTCGAGGCAGATCAAGAAGCCGTCTTGGTGGATCGGTTCCCCCCCGACCTCGAAGCTCGTCGTGGCCCTTCCCGCGGCAGGACCGAAGTTCACTTCTCGAAGGCTCAAATCACGCAGTAGCTCGACTCCGAAGGGGAGCGACTCGATCACCCGTGCGCCGTGGTAGTGTTCGGGGCCGACCGAGATTAGGTGTCGTGTGTCATACTGGATCCGCACGCGATCATCATCGTCGTCCACCGTGGTGGCTTCGAGCGCGGACTCGAGCGAGCGAGCTCGGCGGAAGTGCACCATCTTCTTGAGCTGACCTGCGTCGGTCCAATCGGAATCCCCACAACGAGGACAGGCTGGACGACCCTTACCTTCCTCCAACTCCCGCTCCAGAAACGAGCAGGTCGCACAGAAGCGCCATGTCTCCCAGAGGGGACGGGCCTTGCTCCCGACATCGATCTCATCAATGCGGACCTTGCGTCCTTCCGCGTAGAAGGTGTTCCCCGGGGCGAGATCACGGATCGCAATCGAGGCTGGGCGCATGAATTCTCGGGTCTTGTAGGTTCGGCCACCGGTCGCGCCAGCGCCTCCTCGATCAGTCTCGAACTTCACAACCGACTCGAGTGTTACCCCCGGCTCGGGGAAGGCGTAGTTCGGAAGCACGCCGGCATCGGTCAGTGTGTTCAGCGAGTACTTGCTCCCGAGATCTTGCACCAAGCGACTGAAGAGCTTCTGCGCGTCTTCCAGCTCGCTCCGTTCCTCGTCGAAGTTGTCGGAGAGCTCGGGGTCCTTCTCGATCTGTTGCAATCGCTCCCGCGCACGCCGGCGTCGGGCGCGTAAGTCCTCGAGTTCTTCATTCACCCCGTCGAAGGCGGCGTCCAGGTCCAGACAGACCTGCTCCCCTAGCCCGTACACTTCGAGTCGCTCGCGATTGTCTGCCGAGAGTTCATCCCCAAATCGATCCAGGAAGGTGGCGGTCAGCTCCTCGCGATGAGTGCGATAGAAATCCTGGAATCGCCCCGGAAACTTCCGCCGCCCTTCTTCGCCGAGCACGAAGCTGGTCTTGCGGGGGATCGACTTGAGTTCGGTTTCTTGCTTCGCCCAAGCGTCCATCCCGTGTGCGACCATTTGCCGCTGCAACATCGCCGGGGCGTCGAGGAAGCATCCAGGGGGAAGGACTTCCCCCGAGAGCATCTCGAGGGGCTGCGCTTGGAAGTAGAGGTCGTGCGGGCGGTGGACCACCAAGGTCACGGTGAGAGCGTTCCCCGTCTTGCGACCGGCGCGCCCGATCCTCTGCAAGTAGCTCGCAGTTGTGGGGGGGACGCTACAGAGCACTGCCGCCGACAGGTCTCCGATGTCGATCCCCATCTCGAGGGTCGGCGTGCAGACGAAGAGGTTCGGCGCATCCGGCGCGTCCCCCGCTTTGAATCTCTCTTCGAGCCCTTCCCGTTCCTCCCGACCGAGCAAGCCGGTGTGCTCTTCGGCGAAGATGCGCTGTAGCTCAGCGGTGCGGTAGATCTTCGAGTAGTAACTCGCTTCTCGCGACTTGGTGGACCCGAGGATTCCCGGACAACAGTACTGCGGACACGGGGCACCGTTCCAGAGCGACGCCTCCCCGGAGACCACGGCCATTTCGCGAAGGCATTCGGGGCAACGGAGGCTCTCCACGCTTTTCGAGACTCGAAGGGCCGATGGATCGATCCCCCAGGCCTGCCCACGCCCACAGCTTCGCTCCACCAGCACATTCGCGCGGGTCAGCGCGGCCAGCGCCGCTTGGTAGAGGGCATTGATCCCGCCATCCTTCCGATCGACCTGCAAAGAGCGCGCTGCCCAGTCGCGAAGCCAGGTGCGGCGGTCGGGGCCACTGCGGC
>CALEHF010000121.1 GCA_937876125.1 uncultured bacterium | reverse complement strand
ACGAGAAGCGTGTCAACCACGGACCACCTCCCAAAACGGGACGGAAGGCGAAGTGCCCCACCTGGGTCCCTTCCGTCCAAGAATCGTGGTTTCGATTCTCTCGGTTATGAGGCGTCAATCACCCTCGGACGAATTGACCACCGACGGGCAGGCGCACTTGAGGAAGTGAGCAAGTCGGATGCGACGGATCTAAGAACGACACCTTGGGAAGTGACGCGACATCGCTTCAGCAACGCCGAACTCATCAAGAGCTCGGGTCTTCTCGGTCAGGGGGATGGCGACCGTCGGAAATCAACACGAAGCATTCTAGATCGGCTGAAAGAGTGCCGAGATCGAGGAGAGGCTTCGCTGAATGGACAAACAATCACGAAGCCAAAACGCAGAGCAAGCTCCGCCCCCGATCAATCCCCGTTCGGGAGCTCGACCTCGAGCATGAGCAACGACTCCTCGGCCGCGGACTGCTCCGCTTCCTTCTTGTTCTTCCCGCGTCCGAGCCCGAGTTTCTTTTTCCCGAGCATCGCCTGGACCGTGAACTCCTTCGAGTGATCGGGCCCGTGCTCGCTGATCACCTTATAGGTCGGAGTGCGGTTCTCCTCCTTCTGCAGATACTGCTGGAGGAGCGACTTGAAGTTGAGGGAGTGCTGGTTCTTCTTCACCGCGATCACCTGGTGGTACAGGTTTCGAATGATGAACTCGCGTGCTTGCTCGAGCCCTCCATCGAGATAGATCGCAGCGACCACCGCTTCGAATACGTTCGCCAGGAGCGAATTGGGGAGCTTGCGGCGGTTGGTGACCCCTTTCCCGACTTGGAAGGCATCGTCGAGACCGAGACGCTCCGACTCCTCCGCGAGCGCGTTGGTCGAAACCACCACCGACTTGATTTGGGTCAGCTCTCCCTCGGCGAGGTCGTCGAAGAAGTTGAAGAGGAATTCGGTCATCACGAGACCGAGCACCGAGTCACCGAGGAACTCCATCCGCTCATTGCACGGATTGTCGATCGTCTTGATCGAGGAGTGCGTCAGCGCTTGGAGCAGGTGATCGGGATCACGAAAGATGTAGCCGACCCTCTGCTCGCACGCTTCGAGGCGCTTGAGGTCTTCGGGAGGAATATGTTCGTGCTCAAAGCTGCGAGGGCCTGCCATCACCATCCACCATTGGCCGCCGGGGGCGTGCCGGGGCCCAAAGGCCCAACGGAGGCTCGGGGGCGATCCGAGGCCCTCGGGCCCCTCACACCCAGCGCAAACTGGAAAGGGGACGGGAGCGCCGCACCGAACGAGCGACCATCGGGGTGTCCTACTTCGCTATCGGTCGATTCGGAGGAGGGATGCAGCCCAGAGACGAGAAAAGACTCGCTCTCAGAAGCCGAACACAACTCGACCCGGTCGTGCAGACCGCGAAAGAGCACGACACCCTCTCTGGTGACACGACGAGCCGGACTGTCAGCGGAGGAAGGTGGGACGGCGGGGAGGGGGAGCCCCGCGTCTTGCGGAGATCTCCCTTCACGCCGGAGCACGCTCGCCTCACGAAGCCCGATCGCTTCGACCACCCCGACCGCACTCCGATCGTTTCTCGAAAGGAAAGTCTCTCGAAGAAGATCTCGAAGGCGCGGGGCAACCAGCGAGTATATCGATCTCTGGTGCGAAAGAGCAAGCACGGACACGATCGGGTCTTAAACCAAGCCGAGATCGCTTCAGATCTTCCTCCATCTCCCTCTCTCGATCGCCGATCTAAAGAGTGCCGGTGAGCTGCCGCTGCCAGCCGAGATAGCCAGTACAAGAACTTGGCGGTAAAACTGGGAGGTGGGCGGGAAACCCCCCGCCCGGTGAAGGAGTCGCCTTGAGTTCGGATCACTATTCTCAGCAGAACGATGAAGACGAGCCTTCGGCCCCTGCGCCACTCCCGACCATCCCCGGCCTCGAACCTAAAGATCCTCCGCACTCCATGAGCCCGGACACGCCCGCGGATGGCATGGGCCATACCAAGCCCGATCCCGTCTACCCGGTCGGGGGCCGCATTCTTTCGATCTTCGATCTTCTTCGGCGTTTCACCGAGCCCGCGTACATGGTGGCAGGGATGTCGCGCCTTTCCGATCTGCACCTGACCATCGGCGAGCCGCTCCGGTACCGCTTCGATGGCGAGCTGGTCACGCTTCCCGACGCGTTCCCGATCACTCCCGAAATGATGGAGCGCCTCGTTTATCCGCTGTTGACCGAAGCGAATCGCAACAAGCTGCGTGAGAGCCAAGTGGGCAGCATCGATGCCGGTTATGAGTGGGCGCAGGAACGGCTCAGCTTCCGAATCAACGTGTTCCACGATCGCCATGGCCTCGCCGTCGCCATCCGAGTTCTCCCCCGCCGCATTCCATCCCTCGAGTCGCTCGGATTCCCGGATGCCTCGGTGTGGAAAGAGATCGTGGACGCGAGCCAAGGGTTGGTCATCGTCACCGGCGTCACAGGAAGCGGAAAGTCGACGACGATCGCGAGCCTGCTTCAGTACATCAACCGACACCGCGGAGCGCGCATCATCACCCTCGAAGATCCGATCGAGTACGTACTCGAAAGCGAAAAGGCGCTGATTTCGCAGCGCGAGCTGGGGCGCCACATCAGCTCGTTCGCCGACGGCCTGCGCGCCGCGCTCCGCGAAGATCCCGACGTGATCTTCGTCGGCGAGATCCGCGATAACGAAACGGGAGCGCTCGCGCTCTCCGCGGCGGAAACGGGGCACTTGGTGCTTTCGACCATGCACACGCGAGACACGCGCGGGGCGATCTCGCGCCTCGTCGACATGTTTCCCGGAAGCCGCGCGAAGGAGCTCGCCTCGCAGCTCTCGTTCGCACTCTCGATGGTCGTCGGCCAGAAGTTGGTCCCGAACTTCGAAGGCGGCGGGCGCCTCCTCGCGATGGAGATCTTGAAGAATCAGCCCGCGATCTCGCACCTGATCCGCAGTGGCAAATGGGAGCAGATCTACGCAACGATCGAGACCCACCGCTCCGCGGGTATGCTGACCTTGGAGCGCCATCTCATCAGCCTGGCGGAGCAGGGGAAGATCTCCAAAGAGGCGGCACTCCGCGCGGCGAACACGCGGGCGGTGCACGCGGCGTTCGGGATGAGCGGCTAGCGCGGGAAAGCTCATTCCAGCACAGTTCACCTACCGAATAATTGGCACGGTCACCGGCTCATCCACCAACTCCACCGATTGATGGATCGACCACCCT
>CALEHF010000120.1 GCA_937876125.1 uncultured bacterium | reverse complement strand
AGGGCGCCGGAAGCTCAAATCGTCGGTCGGAATGAGTTTTCCGACAGCCTCCTAGACTGTCCGAGAGAATGAGCGAAGGAAGCTCGCGCTCTCGATCAGGTTCGACAAGACCCTTCAATGTGAGAGAGCTCCCGTGAAAGCAAGAACGCTCTCGAAAGTTGCGGTTCTCTCATTCTGGCTTTGGTGGGTTGCTGAGCTCGTACTCGATAAGCATCTGAGCCGCGCCACCGCCGACTCCTTCGGGTACTTCCTGTTCAGGTCGATTGTCCACCTGGGATTGGTGGTTCTCTGGGTGGAGTCGGACGCCGTTGCAAGGCAGTACACCGTCCGCCGAGGCCTCCGCTACTTTGTCGTGTTCCTCGTGGTCATCGGCGTTCCGGTCTATGTGATTCGCAGCCGAGGCTTCTTCGGATTTCTCAAGTTCCTGGGATGGTTCCTGTTGTGCATGGTTGCGTTCTTCGCCGTGTGTAGCGCCCTCGCTTTCGCGGGCGCGATCTGAACCGGTCGGCCGAGGCTGCAGTAATTGCGATGGATGCGATGGCAAACTCACCCTTTTCCCCTCCGGTTTCTACTCGACGATTTTCCGCAGTTCCTCACACGACTGTCCCGCGCCGAGCACCCCGACGGGTATCACCGCGGTGGTTCTCTCTGGTAGCATGGAACCGGCTTCGGAGCCCGGCGCGCCGCACTTTTGTCGAGAGGACCCGATGGAGACGTGGATCGCACTCTTTCGAGGGATCAATGTGGGCGGGAACAACATCTTGCCGATGGCGAAGCTCAAGAACGACCTCGAGTCCCTGAACCTCGAGAACATTCGGACGTACATCCAAAGCGGCAACGTCGTCTTTGACTCCCGATCGGGCGCCGCTTCGACCCTCACCAAGAAAATCATGGGGCGGATCGAAGAACAGCACGGGTTTCGACCCCAGGTTCTCCTTCTCAAGCGCGAAGAGCTGAACGCCGCGATCCAATCCAATCCGTTTCCCAAGGCTGTGCCTGAGCCGAAGTCACTGCACTTCTTCTTCTTGGCGGAGACCCCAACCGATCCGAACATGAAGGCGATCAACGATGCTCGAGCGCCGACCGAGAATTTCAAGCTGACGGATCGCGTTTTCTATCTTCATGCACCGGATGGAGTCGGTCGCTCGAAGCTGGCCGCGAACGTGGAGAAGCACCTCGGGGTGGTGACGACGGGGCGGAACTACCGCACAGTCGAGAAACTGAGCGTGATGGTTGCTGAGGCTTGAAGGCAGAAGACTCCCTGGCACGAGGACCCGAGATTCTGACCTCGCGCTTGCGGCTCACCCCACTGATCGCGGGGGACGCGCAGGCGATGTACGAGTATCGATCGGATCCAGAAGTATGCCGATATCAGTCCTTTGACCCCGGTTCGCTCGACGACGTGAAGCAATTCATCGGGGGGCTCGAGTCCACCGCATTCGAGACACCCGGTTCTTGGTTCCAGTTCGCGATTCGCCACCAAGAGTCGGGCTTGCTCATCGGTGATCTTGGCGTCCACTTCCCAGCCGACGATCGGTACCAGGTCGAAATCGGTTTCACCGTGGCTCCAAGATACCAGCGGCAGGGATTGGGTACGGAAGCTGTTGTCGGCTTGATCGGTCATCTCCTCGGCCCGCTCCAGAAGCATCGCGTCTTTGCATCGGTGGACCCGCGCAATGAAGCTTCGATTGCGCTGCTCGAGCGCGTGGGAATGCGGAAGGAGGCTCACTTCCGCGAGAGTCTCTGGTCCAAGGGCGCATGGGTGGATGATATGGTGTTCGGGATCTTGGAGTCCGAGTGGATGAGGGCGTGACGCACAGCGCCACGATGGTCCCTCGAACGCAGAGGCGGCTGGGATCGAAACAGCGATCGCGACGATGCAAGCATTCGGTACTCGGTATCCCTTGAAGCAGAGCTGAGGGAATCAGCGTAAACAGCAAGGCGAGTCAGCACACGGCTGCGAAAGGAGACCTGATGGCCGCCAGCTCAAACAACCCCACCGACCCCATGCGTCTGAAGGCGAGCCGATACCCTGGCGTCGCGGAGGGGACCGCCTGTACGCAGAGTTCCTTCAAGGTAGGCAAGCAGTCGTTCCTCTTTGTCGGGATGCAAGGGGGGCGCTACAAGGCGATGTTCAAGTTGGAGAAGTCGATCCCTCAAGCCACCCAACTCGCCGAGGCAGATCCGGATCGCTTTCAGGTGGGCAACACCGCTTGGGTGACGGCCCGCTTTACCGCTGATGAACCGATGCCGAAGAAGCTCTGGGAAGCGTGGCTCGATGAGAGCTACGGACTCAGTCTTCCCGCGGGGGCTGGAAAGAAGCCCGCTGTGAAGAAGAAAGTCGTGAAGAAGACCGCGAAGAAGGCCGCGAAGAAAAAGACGGTCACGAAGAAGGCAGTCAAGAAGAGAGTCGCCAAGAGGTAGGCTGCGTCGAGCGGTCCTACGAGGCTGTCGCAGCGAAATTGCCCCAAAAGTTTCCCCCCTCCACCAACCGAAGATCCGATGGGCTTCGGGTGGGACACGGGGAGACGTCGCAATGGTGGGATCGATCGCTGAATCGCTCATCTCTTCTTTGCTCGGGAGTCCTCTCCCCCGCGAGGTAGGGCCGACCCTCCCCGCCAAGCCTGGCTCTGAGGCCCTCCCCGCCGGAAAACTCTTCTCT
>CALEHF010000119.1 GCA_937876125.1 uncultured bacterium | reverse complement strand
GGCGAAGGACGACCTCTTGGCCGCAACGACAACGATAGTGAAACGACACGCGGGTCCTCTCCCTCAGGGATGTGGTGTCCCAGCGACTCATCGGAAGGCTCACCCCCCCCATCGCTACCACGACTCCTCCGTGACAACAACGACGGGGAATGGGCGGCGACTCCGCTCGCGACAGGCGAAATGCGCCGCAGAGGGAGCAGAATCATTCGAAGGGAGGGGACAAGGGAAAGGCCAGCGGTGAGGCCGCGGGGAGGGGGTGCATCGGCAGGCGGGCAGAACTCATTCCGGTTCGCGCGAGAGGGTGCGAGGTGAAGTCTCACCGGTTCACAGCTGCGCCCCTAAAAGGGCTGAGGGTACTTCCGCACCACGCCGATGACGACGCCCCGCACCTCGACCGCCTCGGCATAGATCGGCTCCATTGCCGCGTTTGCGGGTTGCAGGCGGAACACCGAGCGCCCCTCGATCTTCTCGCGGAAGAGTTTCTTCAGCGTGGCGGCTTCCTCGACGATCGCGACCACGAGTTCGCCGTCATCCGCGCTCGTGCGGCGCTCGACGATAACCAGATCACCGTCGTGAATTCCGTCCTCGATCATCGACTGGCCGCACACTCGCAGAGCGTAGTGGTCACGCCCCATCGGGAGGAGCTCAGCGAGATCGACGGTTTCGGCATGCTCGATGGCATCGATCGGCTGTCCCGCGGCGATTCGCCCCAACACCGTGATCGGAAGGGTTCCGAGGGCGGCATTGTCGGCCGGATCGGGATCGATGTAGTCGGGATCGAGGATTTCGAGAGCGCGGGCGCGATGCGCGTCCTTGCGCACTGCCCCCTTCAATTCGAGCTGACGCACATGGTCGTGAATCGTCACTTTCGAAACCCGGAACTGCTCCGCGATCTCACCAAGAGTGGGCGACTTCCCGTGCATTCTCCGGAAACGCTGGAGGAACTCGAGGATCGAGACCTGCCGATCTGTGTAGAACATGGCGCTTCCTCCCTACGAGCTAAGCCAGGCGAGAGCGAGCAACGCAACAGCGCCCCCCCAGACCAGTAGTTGCTCGGTCCAACCGGCCGACACCCCCACCGGAGAGACACGTTCGATGGTCATCGCATGGGCGGTGGCTCCACCCTGCTCCTCTGGATCCGGAGCACAAAACTGCAGGACTGCGTGCAGAGCCGCTGTGGTTCTCTGCCGGACTGTCGGGAGAAGAGGTGCTCGCAGCTCTCCATTCGACTCATCCCGACTCAGCTCCCGGTGATAGGGCGTACCGATCAGATAGGGTCCTGAGCTGGCTCCGACGGAGGTTTTCGGCGTGGTGGTTGTCGGGCATGTGGTGCGGAAAGAGGAGGATCCAGCCCGAGGGGAAACGGGCTGGATCCTCGCTTTGGCGACGACCGGGGAAGGCGCCGTCAAAGAAAGAGAGGGACGGTGGGACGTCGGGACGTCCCATGGAGTGGCTTGGGAAGACGGAGTGGTTTGGTGCGGACAGGGAGAGTCCGGGTCACTTTTGATGATGGGATCACTGCTGAGAGCCAGGGCGCCGTTGAAGGTCAGCTCCAGCTGGTTCTGGGTGTGACGTCTCGGGATCAAATTCCGGGAGGGGTTCCGGGGAACCGACACTTTCGGTGGAGAAGAGCCGCTGCCGCCAGGGGTCCTGCCGCCAGGGGTCCCGCCACCGGGGGTCCGACGCGCCCGACCGAGCGGGCCGCTGAGGGGGGAAACTGGCATCGGGAAGCTGAAGGCGTTCCCGGTCCCCTTCCCCCAAGACTCTTTCCCCGAGGGCCCTTTCCCCGAGGACCCTTTCCCCGAAGACCCTTTCCCCGAAGACCCTTTCCCCGAAGACCCTTTCC
>CALEHF010000118.1 GCA_937876125.1 uncultured bacterium | reverse complement strand
GCGTTCCGTAAGGGCTGGAATCGTGATCACGTGAACGTCGCCTGACGTTCCAAAGCCGGGGGGCTCAATGGAGCCCCCCGGTTTTTTTTCGTCCCGATTGCATGGCGTGACAACCTTGACTGGACAGGGAGCGAGGAGAGTCGAGACCCGTGCTCCTCAGGGGGGAAGTCATGAGCTGCCCGTCGCATGAGGTGCAGAGACGTCACCTGTTGGCTCGTTCCGTACGTCCTGGCACCAAAGGTGAGTTGTTCGAGATCATGAGTTGTGTCGGTCATCATGCTCGGAGGACCGGCTGGCGTATCGATTCGGCGCCCACGGTGGACCGTCGTTTCTCCTCCAGAAATCCTCTCTGAGCTAGCCAGAGCTCGAAACGACCCTTGCCGAGGCCCGAGTCCAACGATACCGTAGGCGGAGGAGTTGGTTCATCCTGACGGTCGGCTCACATGTGGGCGGATGGCATGTGGGCGGATGGCCAGTATGGCTCGCAGGCGACCTGCTCCGGTGGATCGACTCGCGTGAGCTTCTGACGTGGAGGTGGACGAGCCTCTGACGTGGGGGGCGGCGAGGTCGCTTCGCAAGGGTTCTGGAAACACGACAACAAACTGAATGTGTTTGAGCGCGCAGCGGCTCAATGCCTCGATTCCTCCTCTGTGGGAGCAATTCAGGCGTACAGGCCGCAAGCGTGAGTGTAAGAAATCACGGGTTGCTGCCCCGTTGGGTAGCGAAATGGGAGCAAGGGATCCGCAGGGCGACATTCGAGCTGGGGCTCGGGGCGTACGTACACCTGCGGGGAACATGGAGGATTTCGGATGAGTGTTTCTAGGCTTTGTATCGCCCTCGCATTCTGCGTGATCGCCGTTCCGGCGTTCGCTCAGAACGGCGGCGAGGACTGTACGCTCGCACAAGGCATCGCAGAGGGGTCGTTCGACTTCGACACCACTCTCGCGGTACTCGACGGCCCGACCGACTGCGATGGCAACATGGCACCGGATCTCTGGTTCCTGTACACCGCGACCAACAACGGTGCCGCCAGGATCAACACTTGCACCACGATCGGGTCTCTCACCGACACTGTCCTCATCGTCTATGACGGTGTTGTCTGCCCGCTCCCCGGCGACCCGTGCCTGGCGTCCGACGATGACACTTGCACCGCCACGAGCGGAGCGAACCCGTTCGCCTCCGAAGTCATCATTCCGGTGGTCGCAGGCCAAACCTACCTCATCCAGGTCGGTGGCTGGGTGGGCGGCACGGGAACCGGCACGCTGCTCGTCGCAGGGATCGAAGGCAACTGCAACGACGGCATCGATGACGACCTCGATGGTCTCGTCGACTGCGCCGACCCCGATTGCGCCAACGCGTGCAACGAAGCGCTGAACTGCGGCGACGGGGTCGACAACGACCTCGACGGCGATATCGACTGCCTGGACCTCGACTGCATCGGTGTCGGACCGTGCAACGAGGCGCAGAACTGCGCGGACGGCATCGATAACGACCTCGACGGCGACACCGACTGTGTCGACCTCGATTGCGTCGGCAACGCGGCGTGCCTCGAGCAGGGGAACTGCGCCGACGGGATCGACAACGATCTCGACGGTGACCTCGACTGTCTCGACGTCGACTGCGCTCTGGATATCAACTGCATCCCGGCCGCGCCGAACGACGAGTGCGTCAACGCGATCGCGGTCGGCGAGGGCGTCTTCACGTTCAACAACACCGGAACTCCGATCGATGGCCCGAACACCTGCGACGCGCAGATGACGACAGACGTGTGGTACCTGTACACCGCGACGAGCGACGGCGACGCCGTGATCGATACCTGCCAGTCCACCACTCTCGTCGACACCACGCTCATCGTTTACGACGGTGCGCTCGGTTGTCCGCTTCCGGGCGACCTGTGCCTGGCGGCCGACGATGACACCTGCGTGCCGGCGGGCGGCGTCAACCCGTTCAACTCGACGGTGACGATCCCCGTGATCGCCGGGAACACCTACCTCGTTCAGGCCGGTGGTTGGCTCGGGACGACCGGTGAAGGCGCCCTTTCCATCGAGATTCACGAGGCAGCGGCGGATTGCTTCGACGGCCTCGACAACGACGGAGACGGCCTCACCGACTGCGCCGACTCCGACTGTTTCGTCGCGTGCGACGAGTCGCAGAACTGCCTCGACGGCATCGATAACGACGCGGACGGCGACATCGATTGCGTCGACGCCGACTGCGCCGGTTCGTCCGATTGCATCGAAGCCGGCAACTGTGGCGACGGGATCGACAACGATCTCGACGGCCTGATCGACTGCGCCGACACTGCCGACTGCGCCCTTGCCGCGGTCTGTCAGCCGCTCGCGCCGAACGACGAGTGCGCCACTGCGACCCCGGTGGGAGAGGGCGTCTTCGCCTTCAACAACATCAATGCTCCGATCACCGGCCCGACCACTTGTGACGGCAACATGAGCACCGACGTGTGGTACCTGTACACCGCGACCGGGGACGGCGTGGCCGTGATCGGTACCTGCGGTGCGCCGGGCACTCTCACCGACACCACGCTCATCGTCTACGACGGTGCCCTCGGCTGCCCGCTCGTGGGTGACCCGGGTCTGGCGTGTGACGACGACACCTGCTCTTCGCAGGCGAGCCCGAACAACTTCATGTCCCAAGTCTCGATTCCTGTGCTCACCGGCCAACAGCTGTTGGTTCAGATCGGTGGTTGGAACGGCACGACGGGAACCAGCGAGTTGACCATCGAATTCGTCGAAGGCAACTGCCTCGACGGCCTCGACGACGACGGCGATGGTTTCATCGACTGCCAGGACGACGACTGCATCAACGAGCCGACTTGTGTGGTGGCGCCGGCGACCGGCATCTCCTGCCTCGATTCCGGTACTTCGGTCGACGCCACTTGGATCGCCTCTACCGGTGGTCCGGGCGCGACGTCGCAAGACATCTTCGAGAACGGTGTCTTTGTCTCGAACGAGCCGATGACCACGACCAGCTGGTCGGTCCCGTACGTTGCGGGATTCACCGGTATCGTCGAGGTCTGCGTCGAGACCCTGTTCGGCCAGAACCCGTCGGCGCAGGCTTGCTGCTCCGCCGGCATCGGTGGACCGGCGAACGACAACTGCGCGAACGCCGAGATCGCGACCCTCGGGGTGCAGGCCACCGGTAACCTCACCGTTGCGACCAACGACGGCACTGCCACCTGCGGCGCGAGCGCCGCGAACAACGACGCCTGGTACGAGTTCACCGCCCCGGCGGACGGCACGTACGTCTTCTCGACCTGTGGCACCCACGACGGCTTCGGCGGTGGTCAGGACCTCGGTATGGACACCGTACTGAGCCTGATCGACGTCTGCGGTGGAGTCCAGATTGTCTGTGATGACGACGCCGGACCTCCGCCGTGTCCCGGTTCCGACATTGGTATTCTCCGCGACTCGGTCGTCTCGCTCGCCATGCTGAGCGGTGAGTCGGTCCTCGCGCGGGTGTCGCACTTCGGTGCCACGATCTCGACCGGTGACTACGTTTTCCAGGTCACCCAGGATTGTGGTGACCTCGGCGTGGCGAACTGCGTCGCGGACGCGGGTGCCGGCACGGTGACCGTGTCTTGGACCGACAACGTCCAAGCGACCGTTGGTTACGAGATCTTCGAGAACGGCGTTTCGGTCGGCACTGCGCCGGCGGGCTCGTCCTCGTTCATCGTCGCGGCCCCGACCTCCGGTCTCAACAACTACGACGTGACCTGGATCTGTGGGCTCTCGGGTGCTGCCGGTACCGCTGCCACCTGCAGCGCGACCGTCGTGGCTCCGATTCCTGCGGGAACGACCGATGTGATCATCAAGAACGAGGGAATCCTCGACGGTGGTAACCTCGGTCAGATCGACAGTGGTGCTGCGCTCGCGCTCGCCCTGACGAATGCAGGATCGACCGTCTTTACCGTTTCCACCGCCAACTTCGATGCCGCGGGACTCGACTTCAGCATCCCGGCGCGGATCTGGTGCTGTTTCGGAACGTTCCCGAACGATTACCGGATCACCGCTGCCGAGGGCGACCTGCTCGCCACGCTGAACGCGGGCGGTACCGGGATCTACTTCGAGGGTGGGGACCACTGGGGCTTCATTCACACCGTGAGCGGCTTCGACACGCGAGATGGTGTCTCCACCGCGCTCGATGGGAACGATACCTTCACGGCGATGGATCCGGTGGCGGGGAACACCGTTGCGGACCTCACTGCGTTCCTGCCGGGTACTGTGTACAACCAGGACCAGGTCGGAAACGACTGGACCGACCAGTTGACCCTCGCCACCACGGACCTCGACGTTTCGCTCGCCGAGCCGATGTGGACCCTGGCGGGTGGCGGATATACCACGGCGATCTACGCCGAGCACACTTCGGGTGCGAACTCGATCGTCTCGAGCTGGGAGTTTGGTGGCTTCGGTGGCGACCAAGACGCCTTGGCTGCGGCTTATCTCGGCCTGATCGGTGGCGTTGTCGTGCCGCCGGGTGACCAGTTCGTCCGTGCGAACTGTAACGGAGACGCTGCGACGAACATTGCGGACGCGATCTTCGCGCTCGGGATCCTGTTCCCGGGCCCGAGTGGTCCGAACGTTCCGCCGTGTGCGTCGGCTTGCGACGCCAACGACGACAACGCGTTGAACATCGCGGATGCGATCTTCATTCTGGGGATCCTGTTCCCGGGGCCGAGTGGGCCCCCGCTTCTCCCCGCGCCGGTCACTTGTGGCGTGGATCCCACCCCGGGCGGATTGCTCGATTGCCTCGCCTTCCCGCCCTGCGTTCCGTAAGGGCTGGAATCGTGATCACGTGAACGTCGCCTGACGTTCCAAAGTCGGGGGGCTCAATGGAGCCCCCCGGCTTTTTTCGTTTTGTGCCGCCCCGCCCCGACACGCAGAACGTACTCAGGGAGGCTCGTGCGGAGAGAGGGCCTACGGACGGAGCCGTTGTCTCTCGACGTCGCTCACGGCAACTCTTTGACGCCTGGTCGTCGAGAGCGGACCCGACTCTTAGTTCGGCTGTCTTCCTGGAGTCGTTCGTGCGCGGGTGGGCTTCGCAGATGGGGGATCACCCGAGATTCACCTACCACGATCGTGAGATCCTCGAGGACTTCTGGGAGAGCCACGATGATGTAGCGCCAGCTCGCCGAAGAGCGGCCTCCACTCGACGGCTGCGGCGCGCCTCAATGGCTTTTAGGCGGGCTCATGCTCGCGAGCAGATCTTGGGGAGCGCGCCCTTCCCTTCTGGGGCATTCGAGTGCAGCCCAGGTGGCTCTGGTGAAAGTGCACGGGGGGGCCGGGCGCGCGGGGATTGAATCGACCGGAACTGGCTCACCCCGGCCCCGCGCCCACCCGCTCGACCTAACCGTCGCTGTGTTGTGCGGTCCGACTGTTCTCGATGTGGGCGAACATGGCAGGCGTCACGTCCTCGGTGACGTATTTTCCATCGAAGCACGCCATGCAGAAGCCATCGATGTTCGGGCTCGCCTCGAGTGCGATCTCGGTGAGGTCTTCGACGGTTTGGTAAATCACGTGATCGGCACCGAGGAACTTCCGGATCTGCTCGTTGTCGCGGTCTTGAGCGAGCAGCTCTCCGCGCGTCGACATGTCGATTCCGTACACACAGACGTGCTTCACCGGAGGGGCGCACGACGCGAAGTAGACCTTGCGCGCGCCCGCCTGGCGGGCGAGCTCGACGATCTGTCGAGACGTGTTGCCGCGCACGATACTGTCGTCGACGAGCAAGACGTCCTTCCCCTCGAACTGGGACGGGATCGCGTTCAGCTTGCGCCGGATGCTCGAGTTTCGCTCGCCATCTCCCGCCATGATGAAGGTCCGACCGATGTAGCGATTCTTGACGAGCCCCTCGCGGTACTCGACGCCGAGGGTGTTCGCGAGGGTGCCAGCGGCGGTGCAGGAGCTATCGGGGACCGGGATGACCACGTCGACGGGAATCCCCGTCTCTTTCCAACGCTCCGCCAGCTTCACGCCGAATCGACGCCGCATCTCGTAGACGCTGATCGTGTCGATCACGCTGTCGGGGCGCGCGAAGTAGACGTGCTCGAAAATGCACGGGCGACGTTTGGGGCTGCCGAGCGAGCGATGGACCGGTTCTTCCCCTTGGCGGAACAGGATCATCTCCCCCGGCTCGACGTCCCGGACCACCTTGAAGCCGATAATGTCGAGTGCGACGTTTTCCGATGCGACCGCGTACTCCCAGCTCCCGTCGGCGGCCTTCCGACGGCCGTAGACCATCGGCCGGATCCCCAGTGGGTCGCGAAACGCCAGCAAGCCGTAGTGGGCGATGATCGAGACGACCGAGTACGCCCCCTTCACCCGATCGAACACTCCCTGCACCGCACTTTCGAGTACGTCGGGGCTCAACTCGGGGACGCCTTGGCGGCCGAGCTCGACCGCAAACATGTTGAGAATCACCTCGACGTCGCAGGTCGAGTTGAGGAGCGCCTTCTTCTCGTGGGTGAGGTAGTTCTCGAGCTCATTGAAGTTCGTGATGTTCCCGTTGTGCGCCATCGCGATTCCGTAGGGATAGTGCACTTGGAACGGCTGCGCATCTTCTGCGGTGCCGCCGCCGAACGTGGGATAGCGGACGTGGCCGATGCCGATCGACCCGCGCAGTCGCTCCATGTTCCGCTTCTGGAAGATGTCTCCGACGAGGCCGGTTCCCTTCTTGAGGTGGAATCGGTCATCGAACGTAACCATGCCTGCTGCGTCTTGGCCGCGGTGCTGAAGCATGAGCAATCCATCGTAGATGTCGGGGCTGACCCGCGTGCCGGGGGCGCCGATGATCCCGAAGAAGCCGCACATTCGATTCGCCTCGTTCCGAAGTGGAGGGGACCCCCCGTGTCACGGTCCTGACTGGAACCGCCATAGGGAGCAGTGATCGATCGGGAGTACCTCGAGCAGCAGTCTGCTCGGGCCTGCGTGCAAGCCGCGCACGCGTTGCCGGGAAAGAGCCCCGAGGCGTGCGCATCGTAGCCACCCGCGGGCTTGGTGACAAACTTTGACGGTGGTCGGAATTCGCGACAGATGGGACGATTCCATGAAGGCCGTGAGCGGCCCCGCGCAACTACCGGAAATTGAGTTCAGGCAGCCGGAGTGTCGTTAGTTTTGGTGTGCTGGAAGAGGAAAAGGCCGGCTGCCTGATTTTGAACCTTGCCATCCGGAGGGAGCGTTCGACGACTGGGACGCTACTTCATAGAATGAGCACCTCGTCACGCACCCTCCTCTAAAATTCGACAGGTAGCCGGGTAAACCGTGGTGTGGATGCCCCCGGCTACCTGTTTCTTTGCCCCTCGCCTCGCGGCGAGGGTTTTTTCGTGTCCAAGACTCCCTGGTGAGACGGGCTCGAATGGGCGGCACAGCGGCTTGTCACCGGCCCGGTTGTTTACCGCCGACTTGCTTTTCTACCCCCTTCGGTGATCCTCTACAGATCAGATGTCAGGACAGGAGTGGTGCGCACATGGTTCGGAGCCGTGAGCTGGGTGGCCGGGAAGCGGGCGATCGAGGGTCGAGGTCGGATTTTTTCGAGCTCATTCTGGGGCCGAAACTCGAAGTCCTCGGGGCGGATCCAGCTCTTCTCGCTCGGCTCGGTTGGACGCACTCCGACCTTCCTCCCGATCTCGAGTCTCTCTTCTCAGGGGCTAAGGATTTCTCTGATTCTGAAGAAGAATTGGGATCTGAAGAGGCCCGAATTTGCGGGCGCGCGGCTCTGGCGGTTGCGCGGGGTGGCACTGCCCGAGGTGACACTGCCCGAGGTGACACTGCCCGAGGTGACACTGCCCGAGGTGACACTGGGGGTTCTCTCGGGGACTGGTTCACTGAGCCGTTCATGACCCGGCGAGGAGAGGGGCAAAGGCTCCTCTGGGGGCAACGACGCCGCGTCCCCCCCGATCCGGCGGAAACTTGGGGTCGTGCCGTCGCGCATCAGTTGCGCAATCACCAGACCGCGGTCGTAACCTCTCTCTACGGCCTCTCCGAGCCAGCAAGTCCACTCCCCGGCAGCGGTCTCCCGGGAGGCGGCCCCCCCGATCCGAAAGGACACGCCGCGTGCGTTGAGCTCGCATCCTGCGGAATTTCGCGCTCCATCGCACTTCTCGAGGCATTCACCGCGCTCGCCTTCCCCGTTCCAGAGCAGGAGATGTCCACCGTCGGCGACTGCTTCCGATGGTTCGAGACGCTCATCGAGCCGAGGATGCGCCGCCGCCACGCTTCGGTACACCTGGATTCTGCCCGAGTCGGCTCGACCCTGGTCGAGGGACTCCACGCCGGCCGGGCTCTCTCGGCGGTTGCCGTCGCCGCACTCCCTCTCCTCTCTCGAGGGCAGCGCCTCTCGGTCTCAGGGAGGCCGGTCGACGCGGACACTGTGGAATTCGGTGTCTCCCTCGATGGGGGAGGGCCAGAAGGGCCTCTGCTACTTCGCGAGAGACTCAACGCGATGGTCCCACTCGCTCCCGACGAGCCGTGTCGGATCTCGATTCCCCGGGCGAGAAGCGAGGAGCCATGATCACCGGATCCTCACGAATCCTGATGGTGGACGACGAGCCCGAAGTCTTGGCGGGGCTCGAATTGGTTCTCGGCCGAAATGGCTATCGGGTGGTCGGCGCAACCTCGGGGGACGAAGCGCTCATGCGTCTTGCCGATGAGCAGTTCGAGCTCGTGATCACGGACCTCCAGATGCCGGGTATCCACGGCCACGAGTTGGTGAGGACCTTGGTCGAGAAGTGGCCAGACACCCCGGTGGTGGTGCTTACGGGGCACGGCGCGGTGACGACCGCAGTGGAAATGATGCGCCTCGGCGCAGCGGACTACCTGCTCAAGCCGATCGATCCCCAGGAACTCATTATTCGGATCACTCGTCGCCTCGAGGACAAGGCGGTGCGCGAGGAAGGCCGTCTGCTGCGCGCCATGCTCGACCGCGACAAGGGGTATCACGGGATTTTGGGGCGAGATCCGAAGATGCGCGCCATCTTCGAAGTCATAGAGCGGATCGCGGTCGCGCCGTCGCCGGTCCTCATCGAGGGGGAGCCGGGCACGGGGAAAGAGCTGATCGCGAAAGCGGTCCACGACCGTCGGGTAGAGTTTCTCCGCGAAAGGGCCGGGGAAGGGAAGTTCTCAGTCGAGTCGCATCCGTTCATGGCGGTGAACTGCGGTGCGTTCTCGCGCACTCTGCTCGAGAGTCAGCTTTTCGGGCATCGCCAAGGTGCCTTCACGGGTGCCACTCAGGATCAGGACGGGGTGTTCGTGGCCGCGCGCCACGGCAGTCTCTTTCTCGATGAGATCACCGAGCTCGAGATCGACCTTCAGGTGAAGCTTCTGCGAGCCCTGCAGCAACGTGAGGTCACCCCCCTCGGGTCGACCGAAGCGATCCCGATCCACGCCCGGATCATTACGGCAACCAACCGCCCGATCCTCGAGTGGGTGCGACGATCGGAGTTTCGCGACGACCTGTACTATCGGATCCATGTCGTCGGGATCCAGGTGCCCCCCTTGCGCGACCGGCGGGGAGACATCCAACTCCTCTCTGCCCACTTCCTCGAGTCGGTGGCGAAGAGTTACGAGGTGCCCCCCCGGGAACTCTCGAACGAGTCTCTCGAAATCTTCCTCTCGTACTCGTGGCCTGGGAACGTTCGCGAGTTGAGGAACGTGATCGAGCGCGCCTATGCCCTCGGGCGGCGCTCCGATCGGATAGACCCCGAGGATCTCCCCCCTGAGGTGTCTAACGGGGTCTCGGCACTCGCCCGGCCAGGGGCGTCGTTCAGTCCGGCGGGGGGGGGCGAGAGGGATTCGCTCCGCTCGAGATCATGATCCGCGACCATATCGTCGAGGCACTGAAGTTGGTCGGGGGAATCCGAACTCAGGCAGCTCAGCTCCTGGGGATCCACCGGAACCGCCTGGCGCGTCTCATCGAGAAGTATGGCATCGAAGTTTCTGGCGACCGGGGCTAGGCCTGGAATCAGCGGATGATTGCGAGCGAGGCGCCGGCGATTCGTCGCAAGACGAGGAGCACCAAGGTGATCGACCTGAGGAGGTCCTCGCCGATGGTGCGACGATGAGGCAGTCTCGGGTGAAGTGACGACGTAAACTTGAAACCACAGCACTTCACCCGAGACTGCCGGTCTTGCGGCGAATCGGCAAGCCGTAGCCGTGATCAGCGCTTATTCCAGGGCTAGGGGGCTGTCGGAAAACTCATTCCGACCGAGAAGCCGAGCTTCCGTCGCCCAGCACCCCCGGCCAAACTCGAACATAGGGGATGGTGCGCACTGTTTTGGGGCGTCGGCTGTCAAAGTAGTGCTAGCAGCTTAAGCTACCTGCTCGAGTCAGTTTAGGGGCTCCACTGCCGATTTGGATGCCCTGTATTGGGGCGAAGCCGCCCTCGCGAGGGCGTGGCTCCCATCAGGCCTAAGTGCTTCCCCAATAGTCATTTGAGAGTAAATGCACCTTCTGGTCCGCGGGGTGCTTATCCCTGGGCACGCACGTAGCGTGCATTTACTCTTTTGACCTTGGGGGGGAATACAATCCGGTCGCTCGATCTAGTGGCGGGCTTTCATCGAGCGTCGGGGAGAATTCCCCCTTTCTTTCATCACAAGTCATCTACAGCCGTTCTTGAGTCGCCTAGGATCCGCGCAATTGCGCGGATCTATTTTTTTGTCCGGACCTCTCGTCCCCCGTGGGAGAGCTGGCACCCACGTTCCACAATTGCCCCCTGCCTCCTAGTGCCCGGCCTCCTAGTGCCCGGAGTCAGAAGTTCGCGCACAAACGAGCGCGCCCTCGACGCCGTTCACTGCGTTGCTCCTCCTCGAACTGTCTCATGAACACGACGGCGTCGTCGCGCCTTGTGACCGACGCCGAGTTCACGCCACTTTGCACGCGAACTTCTAACTCAGGACACTAGCCCTAGCCCCTCCCGCTCATCGAGCCTCTTCCCTGGATCTCTTCCCTGGATCTCTTCCCTGGATCTCTTGCCCTGGGCTCGACAGTGTTCCCACGGGTTATCCACGTTGTTCGGGACTCCATGGATCCGGCCGGGATCTGTAGACTCCCTTGACCTCCACGGCGATTCGAGACAGTATTCCTGAGCGATTGGCCCAGTTCTCGCCGTGCGGGCTAGGCGCCTCGTGTATTGACGTTAGAATTAACAAAGTGTCTAGAGCCTGGGCGTTGCTCGCAAGGGGGCGAGCGCGGCCGCAGCGGATCCATCCTCGCTGCGAACCTAGGGTCCTCGGGTCTTCTTCTGGCCCTATCTCACGATGCCCAGTGCCTCGCCTCAGACCGGAGGTCCCGGATGAGCCGGCTCAAGCTACGGATGCGCTCCATCCTCGGAGTCGGCATCCTGCTCGGAGCGATCTGCGGATTCAGTCCGCCCGTTCCGGCCCAAGCTCCGTTACTCGAACTCTCTTCATCCGAGGTGTACCCGGGTCAGACCGGCGTGCCCTTCGAACTCAGGCTGTCTCACGTCGGCTCAGTCGAAGGGATTGAGATCGGCCTCGCGCCATCGAGCTCCACCGTCCTCATCGCAGAGGTCATTCTCAACGGGGGAGTGCTCGAAGGTCTCGATCTCGAGTTCTCATCGATCCAGATCGATCCCGATGGTCAAGCCGCGTCGATCCTGTGGACTCTCGACTCGAGCGTTCCCTTCACTACGTTCCTCTCGCCGGGGGACGATCAGCTCCTCGCCACGGTGATTTGCGATATCGACGAAGACTTCTTGGCTGCCTCCACCGTCCTCCTGGAGTTCGTCGATGGGGTGGGAACGCCCCCCGCGACCAACACGGTGCACTCGAGCTCAGTCGCTCTCACCCCGCAGACGACCGCGGGAACGATCACTGGATTCTCCTCGAACCACTTCTCCTTCGACACTCTGCCTGCCTTCGCGGGGGAGCTGGACCACCTCGTCGACGTCGTCGTGAACAACTCCGTCAATGTCCAAGGGTTCTCGCTGGCGATCACCTACGACCCCGCGATCCTCAACTGTACGAGCTTCGGGATCGAGGACACGATCACCGATGTCACGGGGGCCGAGTTCGTCGAGGAGATCATCAATGTGGTTCCCGGCCAGGCGATTCTCGGAGTGCTCCTCGACGTCATTCCTCCCTATAACTCGCAAATGATCCCCGCCTCGGGGCTGGCGCTCCCGTTCGCAAAGCTGCGATTCGAAGTCTCCGAAACGGTCACGAGCAATGTTGCGACTCCGATCCGGTTTACCGACAACATCGGCACCCCGCCGATCGAGAACCTTCTCGTGATTGCGGGGAGCTCGGTCCTGCCCGTGACGGTGGACACGTTCCTCCCGATTCGGGGCATTGCGATCTTCCTGCGCGGTGACGCCGATGGGAGTCTCGACCTCGACCTTGCGGACGTGATTCAAAGCGTGTTCTACGTGACCAACCAGTGTCCCGAGTGCCCGCCGATCACCTGCATGGTCGCCCTCGATGCGAACGACGACGGCGGGGTCGATATTGCCGACGGAGTGTGGGTTGCGAACTACTTGTTCACACAGGGACCGCCGCCTCCGCCGCCGTTCCCCGATCCTGGGCCAGATCCGACCCCCGATACCCTGACTTGTGACAATTGAACTCCTGATCTCTAGAAGCCTCACCCAGAGGGTATTTAAACTGAGCGGCGAGGGTGGTCACGACTGCTCTCGCCGTTTTTTCGTCGTTCAAGCGGACACCCACAGAAACGTCTCCTACCCCTTCCTGCTGCGGTTCTCTCGGTGAGAGGTGTCGCGGGGCCCGGCCAGAAGCGGAGCGAAGTGCCCATTCCTCGATTTCATCCTATTCTTCCTGGGGAGAGGGTCCCTTTCGAGAAGTGAGTGCGATGACTTCGGACCGGCAGACGGCCTACATCCGAATTCTGAACGGCCCCCACAAGGGGGGTGTGTTCGTTCTCCAGGGGCACTCGGTCTATTCGATCGGCCGTGCCCCGGAGTGCCAGATCCGGCTCGACGCCCCCGAGGTCCAGCTGCGTCACGGCTTCCTCACCCTCGAAGAGTCTCGTTGGATCTTCCGCGACCCTCAGGGCAACGACGACTGCTTTGTGAATGACATCCCGACCCGTGAACGCCCTCTCGGAGGGGGCGAGATCATCCGGATCGGGAAGAACATCGAGCTCTTCTTCTCCTTCAACAAACCGCAGCCCCGCCAGGGGGAGAAGCAGCCAGCTCGCGTCGAGGCTCCCGAGCCGCCCCCGCCCGCAGTCATACCTCCGGTTGAATCTCCCGATCGCACCGCAGCAGCTCCGAAGCGTGAGCTCGCCGAGGAGGAGGTCGCCTCGCCCGTTGCCCGGCAGCTGGCGGCGGAGGCTCCGCAGTCGAGCGGAATCCGTCTGGTGGTCGTGGACGGAGATCCTCGCGACATCGGAAAAGAGCTGATTCTCTCCCTCGAGGGGGAGATGTTCATCGGGCGCTCTCCCGACTGCGCAATGACCCTGCACGATCGGAAGATGTCCCGGCAGCACTGCCGGATCGAGCGCGACGGAGACCGCTATCGGGTCTCGGATCTCAGCTCGATGAACGGCACGGTGGTCAATGGACTTCGAGCGGCGAGCGCGCGCTTTGGGGTCGGCGACTATATCCGCCTGGGATTCACCGTGATCGCCGTTCAGCGCGTTCGCGAACAAACGCCCAGCTGAGACGCGCCACGCGTTTGGCTGTCCCCGGTTCCGATCTCCACGCTGCCAGTCTTTCCACGCTGCCAGTCTCTCCCCGCTGCCAGTCTCTCCCCGCTGCCAGTCTCTGAGCCTAAACTTAGGAGCGCGGGTGGAACTTCCTGTGCGCAGACTTCAGGCGCTTGTGGTCGACGTGGGTGTAAATCTCCGTCGTGCGAATGTCTGCGTGGCCGAGCATCTCCTGGACCTCCCGCAATCCTGCCCCACCCTCGAGTAGGTGAGTCGCGAAGCTGTGCCTGAGGGTATGGGGGGAGATCCGTGCGCTCACGCCCGACGAGAGAGCTGCGCGCTTGATGAGCCGGGCGATCGTCTCTCGCGTGAGCTGCTTCCCGCGCACGGAGAGGAAGAGGGGCTCGGCCGGAGTCGCGGCGCGCTCGGTGAGGCAATACTGGTCAATCGCTCGGATGGCGGGGACCCCAAGCGGCACGAGGCGCTCCTTCCCGCCTTTTCCGAGGCAGCGAAGAAATCCGTCATCGGGGCGAAGATCGCCGCGCCGCAGCCCGCACAGCTCCCCAACCCTGAGACCTGAAGAGTAGAGGAGTTCGATGATCGCACGGTCGCGACAGGGGGTCGCGTGGCCTGGATCGGCAGCTGCGGCGATCAGTCGATCGATCTCATCCGCGCGCAGGGTGACGGGGAGTCGTTTCCAGTCGCGCGGAAGTTCGACGCCAGTGACCGGGTTTTTCTCGGCCCGACCTTCGACGACCAGGAAGCGGAAGAAGGTGCGGATCGAAGAGAGGCGACGGCGGCGGGAGCGCACCGCGGAGCCGTGTTCTCGCTCGTCCTCGAGGAAGGCGAGGATCCCCCGGCGATCGATCTCGAGCGGAAACTCGACGTTTCGGTGAAGTGCGAACTTCTGGAGCCGTCCGAGGTCCCGGCGGTAGGCCTCGATTGTGTTATTCGCAAGTCCGCATTCTACGGAGAGATAGGCGAGAAAATCTGCAACCTCGGGTTTTGAGGCGAAGCCGGCGGAAGAACTTTTTTCCGGATCCGAACCGGTTCCGAGGCCGAAGGTTGCAGCCATGGGGTCCCCTCCCTAGAATTCCGCGCTCTCACTCGGGAGCATCTGACAGCGCGAGCGATCAGTCCGGCGCCCCTCTTCGGGAGCCATTCGTCGATGACCATTCGCCGAGAACAGTGACAGATCTCCCCGCGGAGGGCAGCGACCGCGCTGGGCAAGACTATCGACCTCCCCGAGAGGCCACAAGTCCCTCGGTTGCGACATGCATTGTCCTCTACCATCGCTCATCTTTTGCTCGAGGAAGCTCGGCAATCTCGAACCAGATAGGGTTTCCGTGGCGAAGAAGCTGACCAAGAAAGAGCTCAAAGAGTATCGCGATATCCTCATCGAGCGACGCAACATGCTGACCGGCACCATCGATAGCATCGGCGTCGCCTATAGCTCGAGAGGCGGAGAGCGCGATAGCGCCTCCGGTGACGAGGCGGACCTCGGCTCGGAGAGCATCGCACAGGAATTCGCGCTCAGCCTTCTTCAGAACGAATCGAACGTTGTGCAGAAGATCGACGACGCACTCCGCCGCACCGAGTCCGGTGAATTCGGCGAGTGTGAAGAGTGCGAAGAACCGATCGCCAAGGAGCGCCTCCGTGCGATCCCTTGGACGAAATGTTGCGTCGAGTGCCAACGGAAGGCGGAGATGCTCTGAGCGTTCCGGACTCGACGACTGGCGATTCCCGCCCCTCGAAGGGATCGCCGGTTGATCCCACCGCCGTCGACCTCTCGGTCACAATTCCGACCCGTCGGGGGGGGTGGCACTGGGATCATCCCATTCTTCCCGCCTCGGGGACGTTCGGATACGGCGAGGAGTTCGAGCCGTTCATCCCGCCCGGTACCTTCGCCGCCATCGTCCCGAAGTCGATCAGCCGCGAGCCACGCAAGGGCAACCCTCCTCCGCGCTGCATCGAAACCCCCGCCGGCCTTCTGAACTCGATCGGTTTGCAGAACCCAGGGCTCGAGGTCTTCAAAGAGCGGTACCTCCCGATGCTCCGCTGCTACGGCGCTCCGATCTTGGTGAATGTCGTCGGGAAGACGGTCGAGGACTACCAGCACGTCGTGACCGCTCTCCATGAGGAAGAAGGGATCGCCGGCTTCGAGCTGAACATCTCCTGTCCGAATGTGAAAGAAGGGCTCCAGTTCGGTCTCGATCCCGAGGCGACCGGTGCTCTCGTTCGAGCGGTGCGCTCGGTCACCGACGCGCCTCTGGTCGCAAAGCTCACCCCGAACGTCACAGACATCGTCGAACAAGCCCAGGCGGCGGAGCAGGGCGGGGCGGATGTCGTCTCCCTGGTCAACACGCTGCGCGGGATGGCGATTGATTGGCGCACCGGGCGCTCTCGGATCGGCACCCCGACCGGAGGACTCTCTGGCCCCGCAATTCGCCCCGTCGCGCTGCGCATGGTCTACGAGGTCGCGACTGCAGTCTCGATTCCGGTGTGCGGCATCGGGGGGATCAGCGATCCCGAGCACGTGCTCGAGTTTCTCGTCGTGGGGGCGAGCATCGTGCAGGTGGGGACCCACCTCTACCGCGATCCCGCCTGCCTTCTGGGATGGCTCGAGCGGCTGAGGGAGCTTCTCGCGGCCGAAGGGTACGAGAGCTCGGCTCAGGTCCAAGGCTCCTTCTCGACCTAAGGCCGCGCTTGGAGAAGTGCTCGGAATCGTAGTCTGGGACCGATCGAGCGCGTTTCGCTCGTCGGCTTCGGTTGCTCGTTGCTCGCGACGGAGTACCCTGGTATCCGGAAACTCGGCTGTTCTTGAGCGAGAACAGGATCGAGCCCCACCACCGAACGACCCGCGCGACGGAGAACACCGGCGCGCAGGAGCCCACAGCTCCGGAAAGCGCAGCTCTCATGCTCGACAAGTTCCAAAAATGGTTCGGCATCCCCTCTCGAAACGAGCGGATCGTCAAAGCCATGCATGCTCGAGTCGCGGAGATCGCGTCGTTCGAGCCCGCCCTCGGAAAGCTCTCCGATGAGCAGCTGCTCGAGAAGACTGCGGAGTTCCGCGATCGACTCACCGCCGGAGTCTCCGTCGACGACTTGCTCCCCGAGGCGTATGCGTGCGTGCGCGAATCGGCGAAGCGATTTCTGAAGACCGGAAGCGGCGCGCCGATGCGCCCCTTCGACGTACAGATGATCGGCGGGATCGTCCTCAACCAAGGGGGGATTGCCGAGATGGTCACGGGTGAGGGAAAGACCCTCGTCGCGACCCTGCCGTGCTACTTGAACGCGCTTCCCCAGCTCGGCGTGCACGTCGTCACGGTCAACGACTATCTCGCCAAGCGTGACGCCGACTGGATGCGTCCCGTGTTCGAAGGTCTCGGCATGACGGTCGGATCGATCCAATCGAACATGGGGAACGCCGAGCGCCAAGAGGCGTACAACTGCGACATTACTTACGGTACGAACAACGAGTTCGGGTTCGACTACCTTCGCGACAACATGAAGGTGCGTCCCGAAGACCAAGTGCAAAAGCGCCGGCACTTCGCGCTGGTCGATGAGGTCGACTCGATCCTCGTCGACGAGGCACGCACCCCGTTGATCATCTCCGGGCCCGCGGAGAAATCGGGTGACCTCTATCACAAGGCCGATTCGCTCGTGAAGAAACTGAAGCGCGACGTGCACTTCGAGGTGAAGGAGAAGGAGCAGTCGGTCTACCTGACCGAGGAGGGGATCGAGTACGCCGAGCAGCTGGTCGGCCTCGAATCTTTCTACACCCCCGGCAACATGCACTGGCCGCACCACCTCGAGCAGGCCCTGAAGGCACACCACCTCCACAAACTCGACATCGCCTACGTCTCCAAGGATGGCGAGATTGTGATCGTCGACGAGTTCACCGGGCGTCTGATGGATGGGCGTCGTTGGTCGGATGGACTGCACCAAGCGGTGGAGGCAAAAGAGGGTCTGAAGATCAAAGACGAGAACCAGACTCTCGCCACGATCACCTTTCAGAACTTCTTCCGGCTCTACGACAAGCTTGCCGGGATGACCGGAACCGCGATGACCGAGGCGGAGGAGTTCCGCGACATCTACGGACTCAACGTCGTCGCGATCCCCACCAACAAGCCGATCCGGCGGGACGATGCCACCGACATCGTCTACCGCACCACCGAAGAAAAGTGGACTGCGCTCACCGATCGTCTGCAGGAGGTGCAGAAGAGCGCGCGCCCCTGCCTCGTCGGCACCGCCTCGATCGAGGCCTCCGAACTCCTCTCCGAACGGCTGAAGCGTCGCGGCGTTCCTCACAACGTATTGAACGCAAAGCACCACGAGCGAGAGGCTGAGATCATCGCCGAGGCTGGGCAGCCGGGGCGGATCACCATCGCCACCAACATGGCGGGACGGGGAACCGATATCGTGCTCGGTCCTGGCGTCATCGACATGGGGGGGTTGATGGTGATCGGCTCGGAGCGGCATGAATCGCGCCGGATCGACAACCAGCTCCGCGGTCGTTGCGGTCGTCAGGGGGACCCAGGGGCATCTGTTTTCTACCTCTCCCTCCAGGATGACCTGATGCGGATCTTCGCTTCGGAGCGGGTGTCGAATCTGCTCAAGCGCTTCGGGATGGACGACGGAGTCGAGATCTCGCACCCGATGGTCACCCGCGCGATCGAACGGGCGCAGAAGAAAGTCGAACAGCGTAACTTCGAGATTCGGAAGAACCTGCTCGAATACGACGGCGTCATGGACCAGCAGCGGAAGCTGATCTATCGCATCCGCCACCGCATTTTGATGAGCGAAGACCTTGAGGGACTGGTGCGCGAGCACGTCGGCGATGCCGTCCGCGGCTACGCAAACTCGATTCTCGACGTCGAGAATCGCGAAGAGGGCGAAGAGCAAGTCGTCGCGGATTGGATCCGCGAGCGGTTCGGAATCGAGCTCAGCCCCGACGTGGTCGCGACGGTCGATGTCGATCGCTACGTCGATGCGGTCTCGGTCGGATACGGCTCCGTACTCAAAGAAAAGCAGGAGCAGTTCGGCGAGCAGTTCATCGCGATCCTTCACTACATCATGCTGCGCGCGGTCGACGATAAGTGGAAAGATCACCTCCGCGAGATGGACCACCTTCGCGCCGGAATCGGGATGCGGAGCTACGCGCAGGTCGACCCGAAGCTCGAGTACAAGCGCGAGGGCTTCCAGCTCTTCTCGGCGATGCTTCAAGGCCTCAAAGAGGAGTACTGCTCGCTGATCCCGCGGATCCGCATCAAGATTGACGAGGAAGAGGCCGAGCGCGAACTCGCTTCGACTTGGAAGGGGGGGAGCACGGTCTCCGGCCAGCAGGTGCAGCAGCAGTTCCAAGATCATGGTCGCCGCCAGGAGCGCGTCATCGAGGGGTCGAAGCAGAAGAGTGGCCCGGTTCAGCCGATCGTCAATGCCGCTCCCAAGGTCGGCCGCAATGATCCCTGCCACTGCGGGAGTGGCCTCAAGTTCAAGAAATGCCACGGCAAAGAAGAGGCAGTGTGAACGTGACCGCGTTTCTGCGCGGTCTCCTTCTCGACCTCCTCTACCTCCCAGCGATCTTCCTGTGCCTCCCCTGGCTTGCGTACCTCGTCGTGGTCAAGCGCCGCGGCGTCGGCGCCCTCAAAGAACGCTTGGGCGGGTGGAGCCTGCCTCCTCCCCGCGGGCGCCGGATTTGGATTCACTGCGTTTCGGTGGGTGAGCTGCAGGCGGTCGGTCCACTCCTCGAAGAGCTCGCTCGGGCCGAAGACGAAACCGAGTTCGTGCTGTCGGTGACAACCACGACCGCTCGCGAAATCGCCAGAGCGCGCTACCCAGACATCCCGACCTTCCTCTATCCGGTCGACGTCTCGCTCTGTGTGCGTCGAGTGCTCGGACGCGTACAGCCGAGTGCTCTGGTCCTGATCGAACTCGAGGTTTGGCCGCAGATGGTGCTTCTGGCGCGAGCGCGAGAGATCCCGATCGTCGTGGTGAATGGGCGGATCTCCGATCGCAGCTTCCCGCGACTCAGGCGCGTTCGCTGGTTGGCCCGGCCGATATTTTCCCGCCTCACCGAAGTGCATGCGCGCGACCGGGTGTGCAGCGAGCGATTCGTGGCCCTCGGCGTACCGAGCGCGCACGTGTTCACTCTTGGAAATCTGAAACTTGACCGCGCGCCTCTCGAAGACCCCGGCGCCGTACGCCGCCGCTACGAAACTCAGTTCGGGTACTCGACCGGGGCGCTTCGCTGGGTTGCGGGTTGCACTCACCCGGGGGAAGAGACGGTGGTGCTCCAGGTTCACCGTGCCCTCCGCGCGCGATTCCCCGAGTTGACCCTGCTCCTCGCTCCTCGACATGTCGAGCGCTCCGACGCGGTCATCGCGCTCGTTGCCGAGCAAGGCTTCACCGTGGTTTCCGCGGGCGAAGTGCTCGACCGAGAGCCCTCCAGGGCGCCAACTCGGACTCCGGCTCCGGAGGTGGTCGTACTCGATCGAACCGGGCGGCTCGCGGAGCTCTACTCGGTCGGGGACGCCGCCTTTGTGGGGGGAAGTCTCATCGAGCGTGGCGGGCACAACATTCTCGAGCCGGTTCTCGCCGCGGTTGCGACCTACCACGGTCCTTGCATGGCAAACTTCCGCGAATTGGTCGAGTGGCTCGACGGTGGGGGGGTGACGGAATCGGTGACGGTAGAGAGCTTGGAGGACGCGATCGCTCACGCTCTTTCCGACAAGAACTCGCGGCAAGAACGCATCGAGCGGGGGCTCGCCCTCCTTCGGAAGTCGAAGGGGAGTGCCCGACAGAGCGCCGAACGGATTAGTGCACTGCTCGAGCGCGGCGGGCGGGGGCCAAAGGGTGGCACGAGCCCTCTCGCTTCGGTGGATTCACCCCCAACTTCTCTGTAGCATTCGTATCTTCGGCGGGGGCTCGCCCCCTGCTTCTGCGCGACACTCCCCACGAGAGGAACAGCTTCGATGTCCAACGAGCGGGTTCTGTTCACTTCCGAGTCGGTTTCGATGGGCCATCCCGACAAGATGGCGGACCAGATTTCGGATGCGATCCTCGACGCGTTCCTCGCGCAGGATCCTGAGAGTCGAGTGGCGTGCGAGACGATGATCACCACCGGAATGGTCGTGGTCGCAGGCGAAGTCACGACGAAGGCAAAGGTGTCGATCCCCGAAATCGTGCGCGAGACCGTGCGCAAGATCGGATACACCGATTCGAAGATGGGTTTCGACTGCGACACTTGCGCAGTCTTGGTCGCTCTCGATCCGCAGTCGGCGGACATCGCCATGGGCGTCGATGAGGGCTCTGGCAAGGCCCAGGGCGCCGGTGACCAGGGGTTGATGTTTGGGTTCGCCTGCGACGAAACCCCGGAGCTGATGCCGCTTCCGATCGCGCTCTCCCACCGCCTGGTCGAGGCGCAGGCGAAGTTGCGCCAGTCGGGTGCGGTAGACTTCCTCCGCCCTGACGCCAAGAGCCAAGTGACGGTCGAGTACGTCGATGGCATGCCGAGCCGCATCGAAGCGGTCGTGCTCAGCACTCAGCACTCAGAAGAGGTTTCGAACGAGGACCTGCGCGCGTGCGTCCTCGATCAGATCATTCGGAAGACTCTGCCCGCCGACCTGATCGACTCCAAAACGAAGTTCCACATCAATCCGACCGGCCGTTTCGTCGTCGGGGGACCCCAAGGAGATTGCGGTCTCACGGGGCGGAAGATCATCGTCGACACCTACGGCGGTCGCGGCCGTCACGGCGGCGGCGCGTTCAGCGGCAAGGACCCTTCGAAGGTCGACCGCTCGGCGACTTACATGGCGCGGCACGTTGCGAAGAACATCGTCTCCGCGGGGCTCGCCAAGCAAGCGGAAGTTCAGTTGGCCTACGCGATCGGGGTCACCGATCCGGTTTCGGTCTTGGTCGATACCTTCGGCACCGGAACGATGCCCGATCTCGAAATCGTGCGCGCGGTGCGCGAGACGTTCAACCTGACCCCTGCGGGCATCATCGAGCACCTCGATCTCAAGCGCCCGATCTACAGCGCCACCGCGGTACACGGTCACTTCGGCCGCGAGCTCCCGGACTTCTTGTGGGAGTCGGTCGAAGTCGCCGGGAAGCTGAAGGAGTGTGCGAGAAAGTTCGCGACTTCGTAACGTCGCTCGGACTTGCGCCCAACGCTCATGAAAAAGCCCCGAGGCATCCTCGGGGCTTTTTCGTGTCCGAGGAGTCGCTGTCAAGCGCGCGGGCTTCAGTGACTTGCTCGCCGCGTCGGTGACTCATGACTCAGGCGCCCTCTTACCCCAACCCCAGCGCATCCACCCCACCCTCATCGAGCCCCAGGTGGTGCCCGATCTCGTGGAGGAGCGTGATGCGGATCTCCTCCTCCAACTCCTCCCGGTCCAGGGCGAAGCGCTCGAGGTTGCGCCGGAATATTTGGATCATCGAAGGCAGCATCGATGGGTCGAGGTGCGACCGTTCGGAGAGGCTCACCCCCGTGTACAGACCGAGCGTGTCGGGGTGCACCGCCCCGCCACTCGAACGAATCACCGCCAAGGGGGGAAGATCGTCGATGACCACGGGGATCTCTTCAATCGCGCGCCGGAGCGGCGCGGGAAACTGTCGGACGACATCGTCGACGAGCGCCGCGGCCTCGTGGGGAGTGATCGAGGCCGGGGGCGGGAGGCCGACCGGATCCAGCTGGGACGCTTCTCGAAAACAGAGGTCGGCCTGCACTCGATCCCCGAGATGATCATGGCAGAGCCCGATCCACCACTTCCGCTCCCCCTTGTCCTTCGAGTCACGGGTCGGGACCGATTCGAGGAGCGCGAGCGCCGTCTGGGGCTCGCCGAGGTTGTAGCGGCACTCGCCGAGGCGCAGCGTGCGCAGTTCGGCTTGCTCCTCATCGAGGTCGCCATTCGAGAGCGCCTCGAGTACGCCGAGCGCGCGCTCCGTCTCACCACCCTCGAGGAGCCCCGTCGCCGCGAGCAATCTGTGCTCCGGATCACGGGAGTGTGCGAGGAGTTCGACCGCGAGCTCCGCCGCCACCTCGGGTTCGCTGTTTTCGAGCGCTTCGTACAACGACGCCGCGAGTTCTTCTCCTTTACTCATCGGACCAACCCCCGTTCAGCCAGCCACGCCTCGACGCGAAGGAGAGCCTCGGCAGGGAGGCGGTGCCCGCCGGGGTGCGAGAACAGTTCGACGTCCGCCCCGGCGGCAGCCAGTACATCGCGGCTCTCTTCGGCGCGGGCGAAGGGGGTCGCCGGGTCGTCGGGAGAGTGGAGCAAGAGGACGGCGGGGAGCGGGGCGCGGGTGAGCTCCATGGTCAGGAACTCGTGCTTGAGGCGCGCCGCGCTGATCACCAATCCGCCGAACCGTTCTGGATGGCGCAGCGCCACATACCCTGCGAGGTAGCCCCCCTGGCTGAAGCCAAGGAGAACGGAGCGCGCCCGATCGGTCGTACCGTGCTGTTCTTCCACCGCGTCGAGCACATGGAGAAGGTGGGCTTCGGTGCGATCGAGCTCGCGACGAAAGTCGTCAGAGTCTCCGAGGTAGATGTACCAGCCGTGCCCGGCCCGGATCCCCTGGGGCTCTCGCCTCTCGAAGACGTAGGGGCCCTCTGGGAAGAGCTGTGCGTGGCCGGTGGGGGGAAGGTGCCGCAAAACTCGCCGGAAGCCCTCGGCGGACATGCCTTGGCCGTGGAGGGCCGTGAGGAGCGGGGGCGCGGCACCCTGGGGTGCCATTGGAGCGGGGCTGGGACAGAAGATGTGTCGAACGGGCCGACGGAACTCGGTCGATCCCTCCAGGTATCCCGACTCAGTAGGCTCCAGAGTACTCATCGAGGGGTCTCCCGGTCACCGTTGTTCCAGCTATCGATGAGTGGCGCGCGTTGCTTCGCCTGCAAGCGCGTTCGAGGATCGATATGGTGCCTCCCGTCGCGATTCGATGCGAGCCCATCTGAACGGCACGGCGCGCGCTGACCTTTTCCGCCAAGAAAACAGGCCGCGATCCGTTGGGATCGCGGCCTGTTTGCATCGCCCTGCCGAGGATTTCTTGGATCTAGGAGGCGGTCGGAATGAGTTTTCCGACAGCCTCCTAGCAGGCGGTGTACGAGTCGCACGAGAGTCCACCCGTGCCCGCCGGGTCGGTTCCACAATTGGGGAACGGAGCGGCCGGCGGTGAGCCGTCGAGGAACTGGTACTGGATCAAGAAGATCGAGTCGGAGAGGTCGTTGGTGTTGTCCCCGTTCGCGTCCGCTGCCGCGAAGCAGGGGGGCGCGGAGCCGTCGTTGAAGAAGTACTGGATCAGCTTGATGACGTCCGCGAGGTTCGCGATGCCGTCGCCGTTCGCATCACCACGCTTCAAGAGCGGCTGGTCGATGAAGGTAATCGAGCCATTGACGCGAGTCGGGAGCACGCTCGAGCCGGCGACCGTGATCACGTTGAAGAGCGCTGGGCTCCCCATTCCGTTCTCGAGGGTCAACTGGGTCGACGTGCCGACCAAGAGCGGATCGGCGGGAGTCGAGAAGCGGAAGAAGGCGAGCGTCTGGTCGGCGCCCGGCGGCAAGGTTTGCGCGTCGAACGGCGGCGTGAAGTCGAAGATCGCGGCTCCCGCCCCCCAACCGACCCCCGGAGCGATCGCGGCGTCCATCGTCGAGGTGAAGAACTCGACCGACGCAGGGCTGAGCAGTGTGGCGACGTCGGTGCCGACATAATCGACCTCGACGAGCGTCAACACCGTGTTGTCCCAGGTCATCACAGCCTGGAATCCCTGCACAGCCGCGTCGTGAGTCAGAGCGACTTCGACAGTGGCGGTACCACCAGGTGTCGTCGATGTCGGTACTACGGCAAGGCTGTTCTGGGCGGAAGCGGTTCCGACGGTGAGTGCGCACAGCATCGCGAGGATGCCACTCGAGCGGAAGAAGAGTTGCTTCATCGTTCCGGTTCTCCTCGTTTGAGTTCGGTCGTGAGTTTCGATCATTGTTCTAAAGACTGAAGTTCGACCCGGCGGCCCTAGGGTACGTTGCACGCAGTCGTTCCGTTGTCACACGGCAGGAGCAGCGTGCTCGGTGTGCTGTCGATTCCGCAACCCGGGAAGGGGTGTGCGGGCGCTGGGCCGTTGGAGAAGAGGTAAGAGAGGCAGAAGATCGCGTCCGAGATGTCTCCGCTGCCGTCGTCGTTGAAGTCCGCTGCGTCCCCGCACGTCGGCGCAGTACCGCCGCTGAAGAGGAAACCGAGGAGCGCGATCGCGTCCGCGAGATTCATGAGGCCGTCTCGGTTCACGTCACCGCGAAGGAAGCTCGGGTCGTCGACGATCTGTACGGGGCCGTTCTCGAGGATCGGCGGGATTCCGCCTCCGATCGTGGTGATCACCACATTGGTCGCGGGGGGGAGGGGCGCGCCCCCGGGGTTCGCGGGCACGATGCCGTCGGTGAAGTTGATCGACGTCGTTTGTCCGACGAGTCCGATGTTGTTCGCAATGTTGAAATCGATTCGGATCAGTGAGTGAGCGTCCCCCGGAGCGAGGCTTTGTCCGAGCAGCGGAGTCGTAAAGTCGAACTGTGCGCTGATCGACAGGAATCCGACCCCAGGGATCGGGTTCGCCGCCTGGGTGCGCACGTCGAGCACTTCGATCGTGGAGTTCTGGAACGACATGAGCGCGGCGTCGAGATCGGTTCCGAGCCAGTACTGCTCCACGGCCGAGGGCGCCTGGAAGGAGAGTTTGGCGCTGTCGTAGGTGATCGCAAGCTGGAAGCCACCGATGGTCTCTTCCGGGTGGTCACAGCGAACGACCGCGCTCAGGGATCCGCCGGGCACCACGACCATGGGGTCGAAGTAATAGCGGACAAGGTTGTTCACTTCGACCGAGCCGTCGATGAGTGTCGGGAATTGGCTGAAGCCGTCGTTCGAGTAGAGAGTCGGGACTTCGGGATCTCCGAGAGCCGGCTCGAGGACGACCGGGAGAGTCCCGGGGAGCACGCTCGCGCCGATATCGAAAATGAGGTTCATCAGCGTGTCTTCGAGAATCGGTGACGCCGGCAGCTGAGGGAGCTGGTTGAGGGGCGGGACGGCGGAGAAACCGAAGATCACGCCTGCGGTCATCGTGCCTGCGACGTTATCGATCGCGACCTCGACGTAGGCCGGAGCTGCTCCGCCGAGAATCGTCTCGACCGCGGTGCCGACGAAGTCAGTGCCGACGAGATCGAGGGGGAGCGGGTCGAAACTCAAGGCGATGGAGAAGCCTTGGATCGCTTCGTCGTGCGTCGCTCGGATCGGAACCGTGACACTGGCGCCGCCAGCGATACCGTTGCCTGAGCCGATGGTGAAGACGTCCGCGGCATGCGTATCGGTGAGTCCACCGACAAACACTCCCGCGGACATGACTAGAGCCAGCGCGAGTACGCTTCTAGACTGGCGAACCATGCTTCGGTCACTTCGCTTCGCGATCATGCGCGACACTCCTCGTGCGTGGATGACCTCGGTCGTGAACAGCTGAGCCAAAGCGTCACGGACCATGATTGAGCACGGTGCTCTCCAGTGAAGGCACCGTGGAACCCGTCGCACTGGAGACGATCCGTGTCTCGTGCGTCCTCGGCTGAGATGGGCAGCCAGCCAACACGCCAACGGGCGCGCTCACCGAGGAACGGGGTTCGTTGAAAAGGGAGAGATGGCCAGCTGCCAATTATAGCGACGACAGAGGGTCTCCTCTACCCTGGGAGTCGGCACAAACTGAGATTCGACCCTTCCTGAAGTCCTGTTGCAGAAACAGCTTAGGAGCAGGCCCGCCGGAGGGCATCGCCGCCCCGCCGTCACCCCTCACTCCTCACCACCCTCCGAGACCAGTGGACCCAACCGACCGAACCTAACCCAGCGGGCACCCGAGGCTCACGGACAATTCAGGGTTCCCGCCGGACAAGGCGGCAGGTTCGTGCTCGGGGTGGAGTCGATCCCGCAACCGGGGAACGGTGGCGGTGGTGGCGGTCCATTGCTGAACAGGTACGACAATGCGAAGACCGCGTCGCCGATGTCACCGTTGCCATCGTCGTTGACATCGGTCGCATCGCCGCACACCGGAGTGGGTCCATTACTGAAGAGGAAGCCGAGAAAGAAGATCGGGTCCCCGACATCCAGCGCCCCGTCATTGTTCGAATCTCCCCGACGGAAGATCGCGGTCGCGACGAAGGTGATGACCCCGTCGTCAGTGAGCGGCGGGATCCCCGACCCCGAGGTCGTGATCACGACATTGTCCGCGGGAGGGAGGGGTGGGCCACCGGGGTTCGCGGGGGAGACTCCCGCGGTGAACTCGACTTCGGTCGTCGTTCCGATCAGGGCGGGATCGTTGATGACGTCGAACGGAATCCGGAGTAGCGAATGCCCGAGGCCTGGATCGATGGATTGCATCAAGAGCGGACTGGTCGCATCGAAGATCGCCCCCACCGCAAAAAATCCGACACCCGGCGGTGGCACCGCTGCCTGGGTGAACACCTCGAACAGTTCGATCGTCTCGGGCGCAATTCCGGTGGCGAGTTGGGTTCCCGCCCAATAGTCATCGAGGCTGGGAGGGGGAGCGAGGGTGAGCTTCGTACTGTCGTAGGTGAGCGCAATCTGGAATCCACCGAGTTCTTCCAGCGCGTGGTCACAGCGGAGGACCAGGGTCATCGAACCGCCGGGAACAATCGACACCGGATCGAAGTAGAAACGAACTTCCGTATTCACTTCGATCGAACCGTCTTCGAGAGCTGGAACGCGACTGAAACCATTGTAGGAGTAGACCGTGTCGATGGACGGAGTTCCGAGGCTCGGCTCGAGCACCAGGGGCACGGTACTGGGGAGCACGCCGGGGTTGATGTCGAAGATCAAGTTCAGCAGCTGGTCAGGGGACCCGGGGGCCGCCGGCAGTTCGGGGAGCTGGTTGAAGGGCGGGACAGCGGAGAAGCCGAAGATGACCCCCGCGCGAATGTTGCCAGCAGCATTGTCGATCGTGACTTCGAAATAGTCGGGGGCACCGCCGGCGAGGAGTGCGTCGACCGCGCTCCCGACCTCGACTCCGATCGCGTCGATCGGCAGTGGATCGAAACTCAACGCCACCGAGAAGCCCTGCATCGGTTCGTCGTGCGTCGCTTCCAAGGGAACCATGATCCCTGAAGTGCCGGCGATTCCGTTGACGGTGCCCAACGAGAACACATCGGTGGCCCAGGCGGGTGGGGTGAACGTCGGTCCGCTGCTGATCAAGACGAGTCCGGTGATCCAGAACAGTCCGGCGCTCCCGAACAACATCCGCAATACGGTCTTTTGCTTCGCGATCATGAACCACACTCTCCTCGGGCGTGGATGACCTCGGGCGTGACGGTCGAGCTCAGCCGTCACGCTCCGTAAAATCGACGCGTCGCGATCGATTCATCCGGGCGATCGCCACACGAACTCCAACCCGAAGACAGTCGACGGTCTTCGGCTTCCTCGACGCGCACACTTTCTCAATTGGCACTGAGTGGGTGCGGTCAGCCAGGCGACGCGCACTGGCGCGTCCGCCGAGGCTTTGGAGTTCAGGGATGGAGAACTTCAGAGCTCTAGGTTGATCATAGCTGCTTCAAGGGGCGGCTCTACCCCATGGGGGGGGATGACTCCGTCCCTCAGCAGCTGAGAAGGTCGGGAGTCGGGTCCGGTCCCATCGAGGGGTACGGGGGGGGGCGACGTTCCCCCGATGAAGAGGTAGAGGATCAAGAAGAGCGGGTCGGAGATATCGAGGTCCCCGGTGTCGATCGCGTCCGCGGCATCGAGGCACGTGGGCGCCGGGCAACCCCCGAACAGGTAACTGGCGATCGAGATGATATCGGAGAGGTCGATCACCTGATCTCCGGTCGCATCCCCTCGAACGAAGTCCGTTCCCCCCGGTGGCAGGAGCATCCGGAAGATCGTGTTGGTGGTGCCCCCCGTGAGGTACAGCACACCTCCGACAACCTCGATCCCGCGGATCGAACCGCTCGAGCCGACCGCCGCCAAAGGGAATGACGGCGCTGTAGGGAAGCCATTCGGGAACAGCTCGGTCATCGAGTCAGGCCCGCCGCCGCCGGCTCCGGCGGGCTTCGTGGTCACCAGGTAGGTGTCCGACGCCGGGAGGTGACAGAGCCCGTCGCTGATCTCGAGCCCGGTGACGAGAGGAGGGGAGAAGCTCCCGCAGAAGCTGCCACTTGAAGCACTGATACAGACCACATTCGGTGGAGTCGCCGAAGGGTCGATGAGCCGGTAAGTGTCGCCGAGCTCATCGTAGGTGATCGCAGTGAACTGCGTGCCCAGGGGATTCGCGCTTCCCACGAATGCACCCGTCAGCGGGTTCAGACGAGTGAGACTATTGCTCCCCGATCGACTAACGATGAGTTCATCAGCGTTCGAGTTGAACGCGATCCCCACGAGATTGGGGAGCAAGGTCGAAAGGACGCTCTCGAGGGTGAGGTCGGTGTTGTAGACGAAGATTTGATCGCTGAAACTGTCGGTGACGAAGAGTTCGCACTGAGCTGGATCAAAGGCGAGATCCATAGGACGCGAACCATCAAAAGGAACGTAGTCGAAGACTCCCCCGCTCCGGTTTGAAGGGAGCAAGATTCGACTGCGGTGACGGCGCCCTCGACTCCGACTACGGAGTAACTGATGATTCTCCCCAGAGGAACGGGCGCACTGTCGGTGTAGTTCGTTTGGTTCCCCGCCAGGATATCGATCACCCCTCCGTTGCGAATAATGCGGATCGAGCTGTACTGCCCGTTCGCTCCGTTACCGCAGTTCTGCCAGGAGAGAGTGACGGAGCCGCTCACCGTGTTGAAAGCATTCCAGTTGGCGCGGAGCGGTGAGGGGGCCTTGTGTGGCATCGATCTGGTACAGGTCGGTGGCGGTGGTCGCGAAGATCGAGGTGCCGGTGGGGGAGCGGACGACCCCGAGAACAGGATCGGGGACCTGCCGGAGGTCGACATCGACGCACAGTTCTTGCCCCGTCACAGCATCGATTCGCACCAACTTCGTCGGTTGCCCGGTCAGAACGGTTCCTCGGGTGAACTCGAGCGCGCGGACCCCACTTGCATTCGTGAACGCCAGACCCACTCCACTTGAGAAGGCTTCGCCGGGGAGATTCACCTCGGAGTCGATCGCGCCGGTGGTCGGGTTCAGTTCGAGGGCGACGTGGTTCTCGGTGTCGCGGGTCCAAATGTTCCCGGTCACGCTGTCTCGCGCGAGGCCGGAGAGTGAGCTGTTGGCGAGAAGAGATGGCGCCACCAAGGGGGCGACGGCGACCTCGCTGCTGTCGATCGTGGCGATCATGTACCCAGTAGTGGTCAGGGCGAGAATGAAAAAGTTCTGAGCGGTGGGGTCGTAGGTGAACCCAGTGCAGAGCGGGAGGAAGCCCGCTCCGATTCCCCCTTGCGGACCGAACGGGTGGTTGACCGAAACGGTGAAAATGAGGCCGGGGGGGATCGCGGCGAGAGGGTACTGGCAGATTTCCCCGGTCGCTTGATCGAGGACCCAAACCGTGTTCGTGGGGGTGTCAAAGGCGAGGTCAGCCCCTGCACTCTGTGACCCATTCCCGCAGATAGGAGTGGTGAACACGACCGTCCCGTTCTGCGCCGAAATCGATCCACAAAAACCGACTACGCACGCGAGCGCAATCCGAGTGACCAGTCTCCGAGTCGAAAGGAGTCTCCGAGCGGTCCTGCTCCGAGCGTGGGTCTCCGACATGTTGAACCTCCAGGGACAACTGGGGGGAATCGATTTCACATCCAACGTTTCGAGACCGTCGAAAGACCTCCACGGACGCGGCGGTTGATCCTAGCGCCTTTGCGTGTGAGCTCCAGCGAGACGAGATGGACGAAGGGGCGAGGATCCGCGGATCCTCGCCCCTTCGTGCTGTTCTCATTGCTTCGGACTCGCGCGCGTTCAGCAGGGCAGCGGATCGAGGAAGGTCGGGTCCGGGCCCGCCGCAGGGTACGGCGCCGGCGGCGGCGGTCCGCCGATGAAGAGGTTCAAGATCAGGTAGAGCGGGTCAGAGATGTCGATCGTCCCGGTGTCGTTGACGTCCGCCGCGTCGAGACAGAGCGGGGTCGGACCGTTCGCGAACATGTAGTTGGCGATCATGATCACGTCGGCGAGGTCGACCACGAAGTCGCCGTTCACTTCACCTCGGACGAACGGCAATCCTCCGGAAGCGATGAGGATGCGGAAGATCGTATTGGTCGCCGAGCCGGCGACGTAGAGAACATTGGCGAAGTCTTCGATTCCACGGATGGCATTCGAAGCGTTGCTGATCGATCCGCCGAGCGCGGCGGTCGGGAACGCGAAGCCGGTCGGGAAGCCATTGGTAAAGAGCTCGCTCACCGAGTTGAACGAGCCGCCTGCCCCTCCGACTTGCATCGGGAAGAGGAAAGTGTCGCTCGCGGCGAGGTGACAAATTCCCCGACCGATTGCCAGCCCGGTGACTCCGGGTGGGGAGAACGTGCCGATCAGGTTGCCGAGCGCCAGCGGGTCTGCGTCGATCCGAACGGCTTGGTCCGGAGTCGAGGTGTCGTCGATGTAGATGTAGTGGTTGTTCAGCGAGTCGTAGGTGATGGCCAAGGGAGTCACGCTGACCGGAATGGAGCTCCCGACGACGGCGCCGGAGATCGGGTCGATGAACGAAAGGAGCGAGCTCCCCGAGCGACTGACCACGAGCTGGTTCGTCAAAGTGTTGAACGCGATCCCCTGCAGGTTCGAAAGAGTCGTCGCGAGCACCCGAACCAAGTTGAGATCGGTGTCATAGACGAAGATCTGGTCGCTGAAGTTGTCGGTCACGTAGAGTTCGCCCAGGGCCGGATCGAGCGCAAGGTCGAAGGGACGCGCACCGTCGAACAGTTGGAAGCTGACCAGCCCGCCCGCACCGGTTTGCACGGAGCATGAGCTTGGAGACGTGATCGCTCCCTCCACTCCGACCACCTGGTAGTCAATCAGTTCTCCGAGCGGAACCGGAGAGCTGTCGAGGAAGGTGTTGACGTTTCCAGCGAGGATGTCGATCACTCCGCCGTCGCGGATGATTCGGATCGAGCTGTACAGCCCGCCCGCGCCGTTTCCGCAGTTCGACCAAGAGAGTGTGACCGTACCGTCGACGTTGTTGAAGCAGGAGAGGCCACTCGGGGGAGTGACGAGTCCCTGGGTCGCATCGATCTTGTAGATGTCTGTCGCCGTCGTCGCGTAGATCACTGAGCCGGAGGGGGGACGCACCACGCCGAGTACCACGCCCGGCACCTGGGTGAGATCCACCTCGATGCACAGCTCGGCGCCCGTGACGGCGTCGATCCGGATCAGCCGCGAAGGCTGGAAGTCGAGCACGTTCCCGCGGCTGAACTCGAGGGTGCGGACACCCGCGGCGTTCGTGAACGAGAGTCCGACCCCGTAGATCGCCCCGTCACCGGGGAGAGTCACCTGCGAGACGATCGCGCCGGTCAGCGGGTTCAACTCGACGGCGATATCGTTCACCGCGTCGCGGCTCCACAGGTTACCGGTCACGCTGTCGTAGGCGAGTCCGGTGAGGGAGCCGTCGAGGAGCGTTGCCGGGGTCAATCGCGGCGCCACGTCGATACCGGAGCTATCGATCGTCGCGATTTCGAATCCGGTCGAAGTGAGCGCGAGCACGTAGAAGTTCTGAGTGGAGGAGTTGTAAGTGAATCCGGTGCAGAGCGGGAGGAAGCCTGCTCCGACCCCCCCCTGTGGTCCGAACGGATGGTTCACCGAGGTGATGAACGCCACATCGGGAGGGAACGCCGAGAGGCTGTACTGGCAGATCTGCCCGGTTGCCTGGTCGAGCACCCAGACGGTGTTCGCGAACGTGTCAAACGTGTCATAGGCGAGGTCGATCCCTGCGCTCTGCGAACCATTTCCGCAGAGTGGGGTCGTGTAATCGACCGTCCCGTTCTGCGCGATCGCGGACCCGCCACTGAGGCAGAGCAGGGCGACGAGATAGAGGCCTACTGACCTCATCGAAAGCAGGGATCGGACTCGAACTGCGATCGGGTTCCGCACATTGCTTTTCAGCGACATCTTGCTCCTCCGTGATTCTCCGAGGACAGCCATCCGTGCCGCGGACAGAGCCCCTGGAAACAAAAAACGGTACAGGCCTCGGGGTGAGTCGAGCCAGTGATCGCAGGCGCCACGGATCCATCCGTGGGCAACTGAAACGGGAACGCGCAAGATCACCTCGCTCCGCTCGGATGAACTTCATCCAGCGCACGAACGTCAAGCGCCTCAACGTGAAGCACCTGAGCGCGATAGCCTCGAGGTTTTGCGTGATCGAGAGCAGCCCGTCACCGAAGCGCCCCCAGCCAAGGAACGCACCGGCCGATTCTCTGGTCCACCATTCCGCAGAGGCCGCTTCCATGAGAGGAGCGGTTCAAGGCGGGGGGGCGGGGTTTGACTCTAGACGAGTAGTCTCTCGAATTATATCGATGGGAGGTCTGTCTACAAGGTTGAGATTCGCAGGGTCATGCGTTTCCCGTTCCTCGGACATCGGGATCGCTAGGGGTAAATCCGATGCAGCATGCGAGGGAACGGGATGCATTCCCGAACGTGCTCAATCCCGGCCAGCCAGCAGACGGTCCGCTCGAGACCGAGGCCGAATCCTCCATGAGGAACGGTCCCGAAGCGTCGTAAGTCCAGATACCACTTGAACGCTTCTTCCGGGAGTTTGTGCTCGGCGATCCGGGACCTGAGGACCTCAAGATCCGATTCGCGCTCGCCACCCCCGATGATCTCGCCGTAGCCCTCCGGGGCCAGAACGTCCACTCCGAGGGCGCAGCGGTCGTCCTCGGGGTCGCGGCGCATGTAAAACGCCTTCACCTCTTGAGGGTAGCGGTGGACCAACACCGGACGGTCGTACTCGGACGAGATCGCGGTCTCGTCAGGAGCTCCGAAGTCCCCACCCCATTCGAATTTATGGTCTGTGGACTTCAGCTTTTCGACCGCTTCTGTGTAAGTGATCCGCGGGTACGGCTTCTGGATCTTCTCGAGGGCTGAGATGTCTCGCTCGAGGATCTCGAGATCCGCTCTGCGGTTGGCGAGAACCGCTTCGACAATGGTCTGGAGGAGGTCCTCGGTGAGGTCCATCACGTCATCGAGGTTCGCGTAGGCCATCTCTGGCTCGCACATCCAGAACTCGGTGAGGTGGCGGCGAGTCTTCGATTTTTCGGCCCGGAAGGTCGGCCCGAAGCAGTAGACCTTTCCGAACGCCATTGCGGCCGCTTCCATGTACAGCTGGCCACTCTGGGTGAGGTAGGCCTTCTCTTCGTCGAAATAGTCGACCTCGAAGAGGTTTGTCGTCCCTTCGCACGCGTTCGGTGTGAAGATCGGCGCGTCGACGTTGAGGAACCCTCGCTCGTGGAAGAAGTTACGAATGGTGCGGATCACCTCATCGCGCAGCTTCATCAGAGCGACCTGTTTGCGCGAACGTAGCCACAGGTGGCGGTTCGACAGCAGGAAATCGGGACCGTGCTCCTTGTGGGAGATCGGGTACTCCTCGGAGACGGAGACCACGTCGACCTTGTCGGCGTCCATCTCGAATCCGCCGGGAGCTCGCGCATCCGCGCGGACTTCACCAGTGATCGTGACCGCGGATTCGTACGGCAGGCCACCGATCTCGGGGAAACGCTCCTCGCCGAAGTGCTCGAGGGTGGCGATGCACTGGACGATGCCGGTGCCGTCGCGCAGCTGCAGGAAGTGGAGCTTCTTCGACGAGCGGCGGTTATAGAGCCAGCCGCGGAGGGTGACGGTCTGGCCCACGTGGTCGGCGAGGCGTTCGATGGTGGTGACGGTCAACGCATGCTCCTCGGGTCGAGACGATTTGAGTCTGGTACACGGTCCCGACTGACGCGGCTCTGAAGCGCAGTGTGCGATCTTGCCGGGGAACGAAGGAGTGGCGATTCTCGCGGGGCCCCCGGCGATTGCAAGGGGAGTGGGGCTCGCCCGGTCAGGTCGATCGGAAGCGGATCGAGCCAGAAAGGAACCGATGAGCGGATCGGCGTTAGTCATCGGCGGGGGTGTGGTGGGGTGCGCGAGCGCGCTCTCCCTCGCTCGCCTCGGGTGGCGCGTGGAGCTCCTCGAGGCGGGGACGGTCGGCGGCGGCTGCTCCCACGGGAACTGCGGATACGTCTGCCCGAGCCATGTGCTCCCGCTCGCAGTCCCTGGAGCCGTGGGAACTGCCCTCCGCGCGATGCTGAGAGGCGATGCGGCGATCACCATCGCGCCCAGGCTCGATCCAACCCTCGCCCGCTGGCTCTTTCGGTTTTGGAAGCAGTGTCGGAACGACCTCGCCGTGACCAGTGCCCGCGGCCGCCATGCTCTCCTCACGTCCTCGCGGAGTCTCTACGAGCAGCTGTTTCGGGAGGAAGGGGTCGACGCTCACCTCGAGGAGAAGGGGCTGCTCCTCGTCTATCCGAATGAGCGCGAGTTCCAGGCTCACTCAGAGACGGCGGCTTGGCTCGGCACTGAGTTCGGTATCGAGACCCGAGCGATCTCCGCGGCGGACCTCACCGAGTTCGAACCAGCGCTCAAACCTGGCCTCGGGGGGGGGTGGTGGTACGAGGGCGATGCCCATGTCGACCCGGACCAAGTGGTCACCGCGCTCCGGCTTCTCGCCGAACGGGCGGGCGTCTCGATGCTGGAAGGGGTGACGGTCACCGATCTCATCGTTCGCGGGGAGAGCGTGCAGACCGTGGTCACGACAGCGGGGGACATCGACGCGGATGTGGTGGTCGTCGCGACCGGAGCGGAGGCACCGTTTCTCTCTCGTCGCCTCGGGCTGAAACTGCCGATCCAGCCGGGAAAAGGCTACTCGATCACCCTTCGGACCCCCGAGCGAGCCCCCCTCGTTCCGATGGTGTTCGAGGCACAGCATGTCGCCGTGACCCCTTTTCGCGACTCGTTTCGGATCGGATCGACGATGGAGTTCGCCGGCTACGACCGCACGCTCTCCGACGAGCGGCTTGCGCTCCTTCGCCGCTCCGCCGCCGAGCATCTCGTCGATCCCGGCTCGGGACCGCCGCTCGAGGAGTGGTGCGGATGGCGGCCGATGACGCCCGACGACCTGCCGTTCATCGGACCGGTGCCTCGCGTCAACAATGTCTTCGTCGCGGCGGGGAATGGCATGATCGGTCTTTCGACCGCGCCTGCGACGGGTCTGCTGGTCGCGGAACTGGCGTCGGGTGTGAAGCCGCACCTCGATCCGGCGCCCTATCGGCTCGACCGGTTCAGGTAGTCAACCCCCCGGAAGTGTTCCTCGCTCTATTCGCTCGGTCGCAGGTAGAGACCGTTCTCCTCGATGTATCGCGCGACTGCGGGTGCCACCCACCCCTCGATCGAGAGTCCCTTCTCGATTCGATCGCGGATCTCGCTGCTCGACTGAGCGAGAGCCACCCCGTCGATCACCCTCGAGTTCAATTGCTCCCGCGAAGCGGGGTCGAGGAAGGGGAGGTCCGCTGCGGTGAACTCGACCGATTCTCCCGGCCGCGCGATCACCACCGGATCGCAGGCCCTGAAGATCTCCTCGGCGCGATGCCAGGAGCCGATCGTTCGAGCGTTGTCGGCACCGATCAGGAAGAAAATGGCGGTCCCGGGGAGCTCGCGGCCGAGTTCTTCGAGGGTGAGGATCGTGTAGCTCGGGCCGGGGCGGTTGATCTCCCGAATATCGAGCCGGAATCGTGGCTCGAAGGCGATCGCGCGCTCGATCATCGCAATGCGATGCAGAGCGGACTCGGGGGGGCGTTCTGCCTTGTGGGGGGGGGTCCCCGCGGGAAGAAATCGAACTTCAGTGATGGGCAGACGATCGAGTGCTTGGCGAGCAATCTCGACGTGCGCGGAGTGGATCGGGTCGAAGACCCCCCCAAACAGCGCAATCGCTCGGTTCGCGCCTCTTTTTGAGCTCAGCTCTTGGTTCACCGTGCTCCTCTCGCTTCTGCCTGAGCCGCTCTGGGCGACGATTTCCCCCGCAGCATCCTCCGGCTCTGGGCAGAGGAACAGCGCGTCTCGACCGATTCCCGGCCACGGAGCCAATTCTGGCTCGACATTCGGGAATCACGCGGGCTAGACTCCTCGCTTCATCCGCCCTGCCGACGGCGCGGGGACCGGGGTACGCGGGGCTGCGTGCGATTGCAACCCTGTGGGTCACCGAAGGCCAGGTGAGGATGCTCGGGGACGTCATTCTCCCGGCAGTTTTTGGCCTGAGTTCTTGCCTTCAGTGTGCGGGAACCGTGGACCAGTCCAGCCTGGTAGTGTCGAACACCCGATTCTTCCGGCCTCTCCCTGGTGTCGAGCACCTCGGATCTGGCGTGATCGGGAAGGGCGCGGGGGCGGATCGATCGATCTCCGGCCCGTGCGTCTGAACGACGAGGGGCGTTATCCCAAGCGGAGCCGGGAACCCCGGCGCATGAGCGACCACGAGCCCGAAAGCTGTCGGGGAGAGAAGCGAGAACACCATGTCGACCATCATTGGAGTGCCCCGGGAGATCAAAGAGCAGGAGAGCAGAGTCTCCGTTGTCCCCTCCGGAGTCTTCACCCTGACCCAACGAGGGCACCAGGTCCTCGTCGAAGCGAGCGCGGGCGAAGGAAGTGGTTTCACCGACGACGAGTATCGCCAGGCGGGAGCCGAGGTCGTGGGCGGGCCCGACGAAGTGTTCGGCCGCAGCAACATCATCGTCAAGGTCAAAGAACCCCTCACCCCCGAGTATGAGCGCATCCGCTCCGACCACCTCGTCTTCACCTACTTCCACTTTGCCGCGAGCCGCCCGCTGACCGAGGCGATGCTGTCGAACGGCGCCGCGTGCATCGCCTACGAGACGATCGAAAACACTCGCGGCACATTGCCGCTGCTCACACCGATGAGCGAGGTCGCCGGCCGGATGTCGGTTTTGGCTGGAGCCCAGCATTTGCAAGGGCCGAACGGCGGTCGCGGAGTGCTGATCTCCGGCGTTCCCGGGGTCATGCCCGGCCGCGTCACCGTGCTCGGTGGTGGGGTCGTCGGCACGAACGCCGCACGGATGGCAGCGGGCCTCGGTGCGCGCGTCTGGATCTTCGACATCAACCTCGATCGCCTGCGTTACCTCGACGAAGTGATGCCTGCCAACATTACGACTCACCACTCGAATCCCTATGCGATCCGCTCTGCGGTCGCCGACTCCGATTTGGTGATCGGTGCGGTGCTGGTCCCCGGCGATCGTGCTCCGATGTTGGTTCCTCGCGAGTATCTGGCGGAAATGCCCGAGGGATCCGTGATCGTCGACGTGGCGGTTGATCAGGGCGGCTGCGTCGAAACCTGCAAACCCACCACCCACGCCAATCCGACCTACGTCGTCGACGGTGTGGTGCACTACTGCGTTGCGAACATGCCGGGGGCGGTCAGTCGTACGTCCACCTTTGCGCTGACCAACGCGACGCTCCCGTACCTGGTGACCCTCGCCGATCGCGGGCTCGAAGGATTCGTCAATGTCAGTCCTGGCCACGCCCGAGGGCTGAACACCTACGCGGGGAACGTCTACCACCGCGGGGTGTCGAAGGCATTCGAGCTTCCTCTCGCGTCGGTCGAGAACTTGCCCGCACACGAGAGGGGGGCCAGTTGATCGATCGTCCCGAGGAGCCCTCTGGTCTCGACATTCTCACCCTCGCTCCCGAGCTGGGGAAAATGTACGAGCCGATCTCGGACGACCTTGTCGCGCTCAATCGGTACCTCGCGGAGGAGTTTCGCTCGACCGAGCCGTTCGTTCACGACCTTCTCATGCACATCGCGCGCTACCGGGGGAAGCAGATCCGCCCGGCGGTTCTCTTCCTGGCATCGCGGGCGGTGGGTGGAGAGCCGGATGAGGCACACTCGAAGTGCGCAGGGGTTGTCGAGCTGATCCACACCGCGACCCTGGTCCACGACGATTTGCTCGATGACGCGAAGATTCGTCGCCGCGTCGAAACGGTGAACAAGCGCTGGGGAGATCGCGCCGCGGTCCTCCTCGGCGACTTCATCTACTCGCGTGGGTTCAGCATTTCGACCGAGGTGCGCGGTGTGTCGCGACTCCTTGCTGACACCACCCACACCATTTGCGAGGGCGAACTCTTGCAGGTCGGCAGCGCCGGCGAGGTGGATCTCACCGAAGAGCGCTACTTCGAGATCATCGAGAAGAAGACCGCGGTCCTGTACGGCATGGCGTGCCGCGTCGGTGCGAAGCTGTCGAAGGGGACGAAGAAGCAGGTCGAGGCGCTCGAACGCTACGGTCTCTGCCTCGGCATGGCGTTCCAGATCGCCGACGACGCGCTCGACCTGATCGGGGACGAGGCGATGGTCGGGAAGTCGCTCGGGACTGACCTGAAGAACGGCAAAATGACGCTTCCCTTGATCCGCCTTCGCACCATTCTCGGCGAAGCGAAGGGGCAGGAGCTGCGGTGGATTCTCGAAAACCCCCGCGAGATCGGAGCGCGTCCTCGCGTGCAAAAGATGCTCAAGGAGCATCAGGTCTTCGAAAGCGTTCGCTCGACCGCGGAGAAGTTCATCGCCGAGGCGCTGAAGTGCCTCGAGGTGGTGCCTGCGGGTCCCGCACGCGATTCGCTCGAGACGCTCGCGAGTTTCGTTCTCGAGAGAGACCTGTAGAGCACGATGACCTCCGATCCTCCTCGACCAACCCACCTCGATTCCGCAGGCCGCGCACGCATGGTCGATGTCGGTGAGAAGGCGGTGACGCGGCGGGAGGCGATTGCGACGGGGCGGATCCGTATGTCTCCGCCGACCGCTCGCGCGATCGGATCGGGCACCGTCGCAAAGGGTGATGTCCTGGCGGTGGCGCGGGTCGCGGGGATCCAAGCCGCGAAAGAGACGTCGCGTACGATCCCCCTCTGCCATCCCCTTGCCCTCGACGCGATCGTGGTCGATTTGGTCGTCGGCGAAGACGCCGTGACTGCCACCGTGACCGCGCGCACGAGCGGCAAGACCGGTGTCGAAATGGAAGCGCTCGTCGCGACGTCGGCGGCGCTCTTGACGATCTATGACATGTGCAAAGGGATCGATCGCGCGATGGAGATCGAGGCGATTCGTCTCGAGGAGAAGCGCGGCGGGAAGAGTGGCGAGTGGCGGCGCGATGCCGAAGCCCCAGATTCCGACCCGAGATAACGGACCAGGAGGAACGACCCGTGACAGCTCAAATCATCGACGGCAAGGCGATCGCGAAGGAGTGCCGGAAGGCTCTCAAAGGCCGCGTGAAGGAGTTTTCCGAGCAGTACGGCCACGCCCCCGGATTGGGTGTGATTCTCGTCGGCGAGGACCCGGCGTCGGCGGTGTACGTGCGCAACAAGGAGAAAGCGTGCGCGCGCGCGGGCATCGCGAGCTTCCATCACGATCTCCCGATCACCGCCACCCAGGAGCAAGTCGCAAAGATCATCGATGAGATGAACGCCGATTCCCGCGTCCACGGAATTCTCCTGCAGCTGCCGCTTCCGAAGGGTCTCGACGAGCAGGCGATGCTCGCGCGGATCCATCCCGACAAAGATGCCGACGGCTTCCACCCGATCAACGCGGGGTACCTCGCGGTCGGCAAGGATGGCTATGTCCCTTGCACGCCGAAGGGGGTCATGACTCTCATCGCGAGCACCGGGCAGCCGATCGAGGGCGCGCACGCGGTCGTGATCGGGCGCTCGAACATCGTCGGGAAGCCCCAGGCGCAGCTCCTTCTGCAGAAGAACGCCACCGTCACCATCTGCCACTCACGCACCAAGAACCTCGCCGAGGTGGTCGGGCTCGGCGATATCGTCGTCGCGGCGGTCGGTCGCCCGGAGATGGTGAAAGGGGAGTGGATCAAGAAAGGCGCGGTGGTGATCGACGTCGGGATCAACCGTCGAGACGACGGAACCCTCTGCGGAGATGTCGAGTTCGAAACCGCGAAGGAGCGAGCCGGGTGGATCACGCCGGTGCCCGGCGGAGTGGGACCGATGACGATCGCCATGTTGCTCGAGAACACCCTCGAAGGAGCGATCCGCGCGGCGACGCGCTAGCCAGAAGGAGTCTTCCCTTGATCTCGAGCGCCGGCCGTATCCACAAGCTTTCCGCCCATCTGGTGAACCAGATCGCCGCGGGAGAGGTGATCGAGCGCCCGGCGTCTGTCGTGAAGGAACTCCTCGAGAACGCCATCGACGCCGGAGCGACCGAGATCACGATCGAGCTCGAAGAGGGGGGCAAGCGCCTGATCCGCATCTCAGACGATGGGATGGGGATGCCCCCGGCGGACCTGCCGCTCTCCGTCGAGAGTCACGCCACGTCGAAGCTGCGCACCGAAGCGGACCTCCACCGCATTCACACCCTCGGGTTTCGGGGAGAGGCGCTCGCGAGTATCGCGAGTGTGAGCGAACTGGACATCATCTCGCGCCCGGCGGGGCAAGAGGCGGGCGAGCGCGTGGTCGCGCAGGATGGCGCGGTCCGGGAGGGCATGCCCGAGGCGATGGCCCCCGGCACACGGGTCACGGTGAAGAATCTCTTCTACAACGTTCCCGCCCGAAAGCGCTTCCTCAAGGGGGACAGGGCGGAGATCGCGCGCATTCACACCATCGTGAAAGAACTCGCCCTCGCGATGCCAACGGTCGGCTTCACCGTCACGCACAACGGGAAGACGTCCCTCTGCTACCCCGCGGGACAGCCGCACCGAAAGCGTCTCGCCGAAGTGCTCGGGAGCGAGCTCGCCGACCGTTGGATCGAGCTGCCTCCCCACGAACAGCTGCTGGGTTGGATCGCGCCCCCCGACGTGCACCGCCGCACCGGCGATGGGATTCACGCGTTCCTCAACGGGCGCGCGATTCGCGACAAAGTGATTCTCCACGCGGTGCGCGAAGGGTTCCGCGGCTACCAGATCCCCGGTTTTCATCCGCTCGCGGTCGTGTTCCTCGATCTTCCTCCAGAGACGATCGATGTGAATGTGCATCCGACGAAGCAAGAGGTGCGCTTCGAAGATTCGAGTGTCGTGCACACCTTGGTGCGCCGCGCGGTGCGCGATGCGCTCGCGCGGGCGGGGAGCGCGCCGATGATCGGGGCCGAGTTGGCGGTGAGTCCCGCAACTCGCTCCCACGTGTCAGAGCCCACTGAGCACGCGTCGCGCTGGTCGGTCGATTCGGCGGTCCCGCCAGAGACGTCGCGCTTTGCTGCCGAACTCCGACAGCCACTG
>CALEHF010000117.1 GCA_937876125.1 uncultured bacterium | reverse complement strand
CGCGCGGGGCAGGAGGGGCAGATCCACCCCGGGGCCGACGACAACGCCTCGGGTGTCGCGGTCCTGCTCGAGGTCGCGAGACTCCTCACCGAAACCCATCGCCCCTCCCGCTCGATCGTTTTTGTGGCGTTCGATGGGGAGGAGTGGGGGCTCAAGGGCTCGAAACGCTACGCGAGTCGGGCCGGGAAGCTCCCCGCGGGGGGTGCTCTGGCGATGGTCAGCCTCGACGCGGTGGGGCGCCTCCGAGGGAAGAAGCTTCTCGTTCTCGGGACCGGCACCGCGACCGAGTGGATTCATATCGCGCGCGGAATCGGGTTCACGACCGGGGTCGAATCCACCGCAGTCGCCGACGACCCCGGCGGCTCGGATCAGGTCAGCTTCCACGCGATCGGGGTGCCCGCGGTCCAGTTGACGAGCGGGGCCCATGCCGATTATCACCGCCCGAGTGACACCGCAGATAAGATCGACTCCGGGGGGATGGTTGCGATCGCGACGTGGTTGCGCGAGGCGATCCTCTACCTCTCCGAGCGGGAAGAGCCGCTCTCGAGCACACTCTCCGCCGGCGATGGCCCCGGCGTTCCGGCGGCAGGAGGGCGACGTGTCTCTCTTGGAACGGTGCCAGATTTTGCCGACCCAGGGCCAGGGGTGCGGATCGAATCGGTGCTCGAGGACTCCCCCGCGGCGCGCGCAGGGCTGCGCGGCGGCGACCGACTGATCAAGATCGACGGCGTGGAGATCGGCGATCTCCGGAAATTCTCCGAAGTCTTGCGACAGAAGTCCGAGGGGGACACGATCACCCTCGTCGTCGAACGCGCGGGTGAGACGGTCGAGATGAGCGCGACGCTAGTCGCGCGGTGATCCATGCGGCGGGCAGACCGCCTGAGTACGCAGACCGCCTGAGTACGCAGACCGCCTGAGTACGAAGACCGCCTGAGTACGAAGACCGCCTGAGTACGACGAGGGTCGGGGCCGACCACGGCGCTTTCGATTTCAACGCAACGACGACCACGACGGGGGAACGACCGGGTGCAATGCAAGCACGAGATCATTGACTCTCCACCGATCGAGCTGACCTGGGCGCGACGAGGGGGCGGGCGTTGATTCCGCGACTTCCCGGGCCGGAGACAGACCCGGTTCCGATTCGGTGGTCACACCTCGGTTGGATCTTGCTCCTTGCTCTCGGGTTGCGCTGCGTCGCTCTGGGTGGGAGTGACGTCATCGGTGCCGATTCTTATCGCTTCCTCTCCCAGGCTCAGAGTTTCGAGGAGGGTCTTCGATCGGAGGCGATCGCGGATTCTTATCATCCTCTGACCTCCATTCTCATCGCATCAGTGAACTCTGCGCAGAAGCTACTTCTGCCAGCGGTCGACACCGATACTCCCGCGGGCTTTCGAATCGACCAGAGTCGTCGGGAGCGCGCAGGGTGGGGAATCTCCCTGATTGCGGGGCTGCTCCTCGTGTGGTTGTCGATGGATCTCTGTTCGCGCTTGTTTCCGCGCGTCCCGCCCATCGCGGTAGGTTTGCTCACTGCAGCCCAGCCCTACTTCGTGCGCGCGTCGGTCGACATCATGAGCGACATGATCTACCTCGCGTGTTTTGGATTCGCGTTACGCGCCGGGGTCGTCGCGTTGACCGGAAGACGGTGGATTCCTTTCGCGGTGGCGGGGTTCTCGACCGGACTTGCTTACCTCGCGCGCCCTGAGGGCGCCCTCCTCATTCCGGGGCTCGGGGCCGTGTGGCTTCTCTGTCGACCGTGGCCGTGGAAGGTGCTGCTCCCTCGGGCTGCCATCGCGGCGGCGTGCGTTGCGGTGTTGATCCTTCCCTATGCCCTGGCGATCGATGGCCTCACGGGCAAGAAGGACATCGGTGCTTTCGTCGCGGGGACCACGAGCGCGGCGGGGGGCGCCGGCGGGGCGGGAGAAGCGGGGAGCGGAGCCAGCTTGGCGCTCGCGTCTCTTCTGGAGATCTTCCACGAGTGGCTGGGAACCGCTCCTGAGCCCGTTGGGATCCTTGCGATCGTCGGTCTGATCGCGCTCGCTCGCGACAGGAAGAGGGAGCTCGGTCCGATCCTCTACTCTCTGGTTGCCGTAACGATGGGGGCGGTGCTTCTGCGACTGTTGATCATGGTCGAGGAGCCGGGTTATCTCTCCCGGCGTCACGTTTACCTGATGGTCTTTCTCGCACTCCCCTTTGCGGGAGCGGGGGTTTCCGTCTTGACCCGCCCCTTCGGGAGAGTCTTGCCACGCGCGTGGCGTGAGTTCGCATTCCCCATACTTCTCGCATTGATCGTCGCGATGCTGGTTCCGAAAGCGGTCTCGGGTCATCGCTCGAATCAGCGGTCCCAACGCCTCGCGGCGGAGTACATCCTCGCCCACGGCGGCCTCGGCCAGCGGGTGTACTCTTCTCGGGAGAAGATCTGGTACTACGCAGGGGCGCGGTTCAAAGCGGTTCCGCCCGACATTGCGGCCGAGATTCTCGCACAGCTGGCGGGCGAAGAACGCGCGTGGTTGGCGTTCTACCGGGAGCGGTTCGGAGAGCGGGTTCCGAAGTTGGAAGAATTCCTCGGACGGCTCGGCGATCGATTGACCCTCGAAGCGAGTTGGTTGGAGGCCGGTCACCGCACTCCGCGACACCTGGATCTGTATCTGTATCAATCCGAGTCGAAGGAGTGACGGTGAGATCCAGGAGCCGGTCCAGAAGTGACGGCGAGAACTACTCGCTGCGGCCGACTCCGAAGTAGGTTGCAGCCGGGTGATGGAACACCAACGCCGAGACACTCGCCTCCGGGTCCATCATGTCCCCTTCAGTCAACTCGACACCGATGTGATCCTGGGGGCGCAGCAGCCGCCAGAGCTTTCGCTGCTGCGAAAGGTCGGGGCACGCCGGGTACCCGAACGAGTAGCGTTTCCCGCGGTAGCGGGCACGGAACATGTCGAGACGCGAGAGGTCACTCACGTCGGGGAATCCCCAGAGGGTTCGAATCTTCGCGTGGACCCACTCCGCAAACGCCTCCGCTAACTCGAGGGCCAGCACCTGTAGCGTGTGGGAACGCAGATATTGCCCGTCCTCCATCCACCCTTTCGATCGCTCGCGCACACCGGATCCGCAGGTCGTGACCAGCATCGCTACGTGATCGATCGGTGCACCCTCTTGCGCAGGCGCGACGTAATCGCAGATCGAGTGATGGGGAGACCGCGGCTGCCGCGGAAACGGAAACACCTGTTCGCGCTGGGATGAATCGGTGGGGTGGAACGTGATCGTCTCCGAGGTCGAGCTGACCGGAAAAAACTGCCAGAGGGCCCTCGGTGTCAGAAGTTTGTCGCGAGTGCATTCTTCCAACAGGTCGGTGACCAAGCTCTCGAGCTCGAGCGCCTTCTTGTCGCCCGCCTGCTTCTTCTTGAGGAAGTTCCCCTTCAGGCCGAGATGGCGGCAGTAGAGCATCTGCGGATTGATGTAGGTCGCGAGCTCTCCGAGCGGTACCCCCACTTCGATGTGCCGCTCGAGATCGGGGGGGGGGGGAAGCTCCGTGAGGACCGGGACCTCGGGAGAGCGATCGGGAAGAGTGGCAGTCGCGACTGCGGTTTGACTGCTTCCGCTGCCGCCACTGCGCAACATCGCTTGCGACTCGAGGACTTTCGCGACGAACCCGGTCGACTCTTCCGGCGAACCGAACAATGAGTTCGCGATCGCGAGGCCATCCATCGCATCCTTGGCGTAGACCACCGTGGACTCGGTCGCCCGCGCGATCTTGTTTGCGGTGAAGCGCTCCGACAACGCCGCACCCCCGACCAAGATCGGAACGCGCACGCCAGCCTTCGAGAGATCCTCCGCGGTGACGACCATCTGCTGCGCCGACTTGACCAGCAATCCAGAGAGCCCGATCGCATCCGGCTTGTGTTCGAGCGCGGCCTCGATGAGTGCTGCCGGAGGCACTTTGATCCCGAGATCGACCACTTCGTAGCCGTTGTTCGAGAGGATGATCTGCACCAAGTTTTTCCCGATGTCGTGCACATCTCCTTTGACGGTCGCAAGCACGACCTTGCCGCGCGACGACGTCTCGTGTTTCGCCATGTGAGGCTCGAGGTACGCGACCGCGGCCTTCATCGCCTCGGCGCTCTGGAGGACCTCTGCGACAATCAGCTCGTTACTGTTGAAGAGCCGTCCGACTTCGCTCATCCCCTGCATCAGCGGGCCGTTAATGATCTGTAACGGGCGATCACCGCGGTCGAGACAGATCTGGAGCCCCTCTTCGAGACCCTCCTTCGTCCCTTCGATGATGTTGCGCGGGAGACGTTCTTCGACGGGGAGGTCGAGGAGGGGAGAGCGACCCTCGCTCGACACCTTGCGGCCGCGAAAGTGCTCGGCGAACGCGTTGATCGGATCGTCGACGCGCTGGAACATCAGGTCTTCGCAGACGCGACGCTCTTCATCGGGGATCGAAGCGTAGCGCTCGAGTTTTTCCGAGTTCACGATCGCCATCGCGAGCCCCGCCTGAACGCAGTGGTACAAGAACACGCTGTTCAGCACCTCTCGCCCCGCCGGAGGAAGTCCGAAAGAGACGTTGGAGATCCCGAGAATCGTGTGGCACTCCGGGAATCGATCCACGATCGCGCGGACCCCGTCGATCGTTGCTGATGCCGACGCGGAGTACTTCTGGTCTCCGGTGCCGACCGGGAACACCAAGGGGTCGAAGATGATGTCCCCCGGCGGGATCCCGAACTTGTGGACCAAGAGATCGTAGCTGCGCTCGGCGATTTCGAGCTTTCGCTCGCAGGTCGTCGCCATGCCATCCTCGGGGTCTTCATCGATGCAACCGACGACGAGCGCCGCGCCGAAGCGTTTTGCGAGCGGCACGACCAGGTCGAACCGCTCTTCGCCGTCCTCGAGGTTGATCGAGTTGATGATCGACTTTCCTTGACAGAGTTCGAGCGCGTTCTTGATCACCTCGGCGTCGGTCGAATCAATCATCAGGGGCAGTTTGACCATGCGCGTGACGAGTCCGAGAAACTGCAGCATGTCCTCGTTCTCGTCGCGGTCGGGGTCCGCCATGCAGACGTCCAGGATGTGCGCCCCGCCCCGTGCTTGGGCGCGCCCGAGCTCAGCCCCGCGTTCGAAAGCGCCCTGCTTGATGAGCTTCTTGAACCGTCGACTCCCGATGACGTTCGTGCGCTCCCCCACGATCAGCGGGTAGCTTCCCTCTTCGATCAAGAGGGGATCGATGCCGCTGACCACGCTGCGTGTCTGTGGCCCGTAGCGGCGTGGTGGGAGGGTCGCGACGGTTTGTGCGATCTCCGTGATGTGAGCGGGGGTCGTACCGCAGCAGCCGCCGACGAGGTTTAGCCACCCCGACTCTCCGAACTCGCGCAGAGTGTTCGACAAGATCGGGGGCGTCTCTTCGTAGAGACCGTCTTCGTTGGGCAGGCCGGCGTTCGGGTAGCAAGAGACGGGGAAAGCGCTGATCTCGGCCAGAGTGCGGAGGTGATCGGTCATGAACCGGGGACCCGTTGCGCAGTTCATTCCAATGAAGAGTGGGTTCATGTGTTCGACCGATGCGTAGAACGCTTCGATCGTTTGTCCCGCGAGCATCGTTCCCATCGGTTCAATCGTCGCCGACAACGCGATCGGGCGCTCGATTCCGGTGTCTTCGCTCGCCGCGAGAATGCCGAGGTATCCCGCCTTCGCGTTTGAAGTGTCTTGGATCGTTTCGAGCAGGAGCACGTCGCAGTCACCCCTCAGGAGTCCGCGCGCCTGAACCCGATAGTGCTCGACCATCTCAGCGAAGGTGAGTCCCCCCGTGACCGTCAAGGTGCGGGTGGTGGGTCCCATCGATCCGATGACGAAGCGAGGGCGATCTATTGTCGAGAACGCATCAGCTGAGGCGCGGGCGATCTCCGCCGCGACGCGGTTCAGCTCTTCGGTTCGATCGGCGAGCTTGTACTCGTCGAGGACGAGCGGGGTCGAGCCGAACGTGTTCGTCTCGAGGCAGTCCGCACCGGCAACGAGGTAGTCGTCGTGGATCTTGCGAATGACGTCGGGGCGAGTGAGAACGAGGTTCTCGTTGCAGCCGGCGAGATCTTCTCCACCGAAGTCTTCGTCGGAGAGGTCGCGATCTTGACACGCGGTACCCATCGCCCCGTCGATGACCAGGATCCTGGCTGAGAGCGCGTCGAGGAATCGCTCGCGAATCGCGGCGGACGACTGGGGTCGAGAAGTCAAAGCGCCTCCTTGGGCGGTGACCCAGAGAGCCCGGTCCAGCGTCCGGACTCCCCGGAGTCTTGTTCGGGGGGAGTTGAGATACTTCGCGGTCGAGGGCGATCCCTCAAACCACACTCATGCGGGCCTGTTCCGAGCGCCCCCTTCAGCCATCGTCGCCAAGCTCAGGCGCCTTGCTTGCGCTGCTTCTTCACCTCGTGGAGCACGTCCTTCAAGAGCGCAAAGCGGGCACTCTCTTTAGGATCCCCGAACGCAACGGCATTCCGTGAGCTCGAATTGATCTCTTCAATTTCGCCGCGTCCCCACTTGACGGCGAGGGTTTCGATCTGCGCGATCAGTTTGCCGGTGCTATCGAGCCAAAGGGAGAAGTTCGGGGTCTCTGAGGCACCGCCGTGCTCTCCCTTGTCCCCCTCGAACTCCGACGACACCGTCGAGATGAGAGCCTTCGCCTGTTCGGTGACCAGCTTCTTGTAGCCAGATTTTTCGGCCATGGATCGCCTCCGCTTTCTGCGGCACTGCCGCCGCTTGGGATGGCAGAAGGATAGCGGCTCTCGAGGCAACTTCCACCGAACCGGGGAAGGGGGAGTCGCCGATGAGGGGGTATATGGGTGGGGAAAAGGCGAGGGGCGGGGCAGCTCACCCCGTCAGCGAGGGTCCGGCTCGATGCCGAGTGAGCGTTCGATCCGTTCGATTCGATCGAGCTCGTCGCGACGTTCGCGGTCGAGGATAGCGAGCCGTTCGGAGAGCTCTGCGATGCGGCGGGCATCGTTCGCGCTGGCGCTCTCGATCGCTCTGAGCTGCTCCCTGAGTGCGAGGAGCGCCTCTTCGAGTGCGCGGGTCTTCTCGAGATCCCCCTCCGCGAGCGTCAGCCGCTCCTCGATGGAGGTTCCCCGCGCCCGGAGCTCTTCGAGTGCGCGTTCGTGGGCCACTCCGGCGGCACGAAGGTCCTCGATTTCTCCTGCGTTGCGCTCGAGTTCGACCGAGTGGCGCTCGATCTCGACTCGATTGCTCTCGATCGTCACCGCTTGGTCGGCGATGGCCCGCTCGTGGAGTTCCACGCGCTCGCCGGTGCGTTCGATCTGATCTCCTTGCTCGCGAACCGCGCGACCGAGCCGAGAGTCACGCGTGCCGAACCAGGCGGCGAGCCCGGCGAGCAGAGCGAGCACGAGGATCAAGCTACCGCGTTCGAGGGTGCGCAGAATGGGAGGCTCCTCTTCATGCACGGCAAGGGGCGAGGCGAGGCGATCGCCTTGGGCCCGTCGACGAGGCGTGGATCGTTTCAAGAAAGGTGGGTGTGGGATTCGAACATTTCATCGAGAAGCCCGACAGGCCCGACGCTTTCGAGCGGCGATCATAGCAACTCTGCCTCTGGCTCTGCCAGATGCAGGTTACTCAATGGCACGCTGGGGCACTACGATTCTTGGTGATGGTGGCGTTGGTGCATGATTCGCCCGCGAGCGGAAGTGCGGTATCCTTCAGGCCTTGCGAACCATTCGTGAGGAGTTGAGAGCATGCCCACGGTGAAATCGAGTCTAGTCCACCCGCGCTACAAGACAGAGTACCGGGTCACGAACTGGCGAGAGTACGAGCGAGGGCTCCGCGCGCGGGGCGACGTGACGGTCTGGTTCAGCCAGGAAGCGATCGACAATTGGCTCTCGAGATCTACGCGACGGCCGGGTGGACCACGCTTCTACTCGGACCTCGCGATCGAGACGTCACTCACTCTCAGAAGCGTCTTCGGATTGCCTCTCCGACAGACCGAAGGGTTTGTCGGCTCACTCCTGGGCCTGCTGGGACACGGCGAGCTTCCCGTGCCCGATCACACCACACTCTCACGTCGCGCGCAGTCGCTCGACGTCTCAATGAAAGCCAGACCGCGGTCCGGACATGCGCTGCATCTCATCGTCGACAGCAGTGGTTTGCAGATCACCGGAGAGGGACCTTGGTCCGCGGCGAAGCACGGCAGCCGGGGAACGCGAGAGTGGCGAAAACTACACGTAGGCGTCGATGAGAGCGGTTTCGTTGTCGCGCATGAATTGACCGAGAGCGGAGTCGATGACGCGAGCATCGTCCCCGACTTGTTGGGTCACGTGAGCGACACGATCGATTGCTTCACCGCGGATGGTGCCTACGACAAGACTGCAGTCGATGATGCGATCGCAAAGTCGGGTGCGAAGATCGTCATCCCGCCGGTGAAGAACGCACGAGTTTCGAAGGACGAAACAGCTGGAGCTTGCGCACGAAACGCGACGGTGGAGGCAGTCAACGAACTCGGCCGACGAGAGTGGAAGAAGCAGGCCGGGTATCATCAGCAGGCGCGAGTCGAGAACGCGTTCTTCCGATACAAGCAGCTCATCGGCGGGCGACTTCGATCGCGCAGACTCAGCGGGCAACGCAGTGAAGTCCGGATCGCGATCAAAATTCTCAACCGAATGCTCGAGCTGGGCTCACCGCGATCGGAGCCAGTTCGAAACTGAGCGAGAGTTGGAGAGGGGCGGTGCGTTCTGAAGTGACATGCAACAAAGCCGCTTTTACAGATGGCTAGCCTGGCGCTTCACTGTTGGGGTCATCTCCTGGAAAAGAATAGTATAGTGACACTCAGCGGCTACGATTCGGCGAGCCCGACTATCTCAAGAACGAACCGAGGTTGATCTATGCCACCGATGTTCCGCACGGTTTGCATCGTGTTTTTGCTTTTTTGGATGGCCACTTCTCTCGAGTCTCAAGAGATCCGCCGAGGGGATGCCAATCTCGATGGCACCGTGAATCTCGCGGATTCGATCACTACTCTTCAGTATCTCTTTCTCGGCGAGCCCCTCGGTTGCCTGCTCGCGGCAGATGCAAACGACAGCGAAACCTTGAACATCGCGGACGCGATTTACCTCATCGAGTATCTGTTCGTGAGTGGGCCCTTGATCCCGCCACCTTTCCCCAACTGCGGAGCCGATCCTACCCCGGGACCACTCACCTGTTTCGACTCGAGTACTTGTGGCGGTCTGCCTTTGCCAGTCTTGACCGCATCGAACGCTGGAATCTTCCAACCGGGTGATGTCGTGACACTCTCCGGAACGAACTTCTTCTCGACACTCGAGGACCATCGGGTGTCATTCGAGGACTTTGCCGGAGTCGCGGTTCGTGGGCGAATTCTCGGAGGCACTTTTGGGGTCGGCTCTCCACCTGTCGACACTCTCGAGGTCGTCGTCCCCTCGCGAGTCCAGAGTGGTTCCGTTGAACTCGAGAGTCGAGTGAACGGCGATTGGGTTCCGTCGGGGGGAGTGGGCTTCGACGCGGCGCCCGTCATCTTGGGGTATGCCATCGATGACGACGGTCAGGGACTTGCGGTGAGAAGGAACGCGGCGGGTGTCATTTCTCCCGGGGGGATTCAGCTGATCGGCTACAACCTGGGGGACGCGAGCTTCGTGCTCGTCTCCGATGGAGTGGCAACTGTCGTTGCGCCTTCCTTCAGCCTTGGTCTCCCCCCGAGTGCCACCTACGCGGTTCCTCTCGGCTATGAAGTACTCGATGTTGAGTTGCCGCTGGGACTGATACCGACAATTTGCGAAACGTCGACTCTAGTGTTCTCTGTGGTTCAGCTCGGAGCCGGGGGAGTCAGTGTCAGCTCTGCCCCGGTCCTCGTTCCGTTCGCGGCGGAGTTTGGTGCAGGAGACTTGAGTGACATTCCGGCGTACATCACGGGCGCGGTCACTCCGGCGGGGATCCGGGCCGGAACCGTCGAAGTGGTCTACAACCTCGCGGCGAATCCGAGCCCTGCAAAGTGGGACGTCCCCATCGAGTATCAAGATCCGAGTGACCCGACGGGGAACACGTTTCTACTCTGTACTCCGGAATCCGGGACGACCAACGGCCAGCTTCCAGGAGCCCGAATCCACTCGTCGATCACCCCCGCGATTATCGGGCCTGGGGCCACGCAAGTGTTTCGCTGGAACACACTCGCGGACTTGCCAGGGG
>CALEHF010000116.1 GCA_937876125.1 uncultured bacterium | reverse complement strand
CCACTCTTTCCGCGAGTGGGCGAGCATGCCGCCGGCGAAGATGTTGGGGGTCGGGTGCCCCGCCACCGTGAGCAGGCTGCCATCGGTCCCCCCGCGGATCGGGTGGCGCAGCGGCGTGAGTCCGACATCGCGAATCGCCGCATCTGCGAGTTCGACGACGTGGGGATGGTCGGCGAGAATCGTCTTCATGTTCCGGTACTGCTCCGCCGCCGAGACCTCGATCTTCGCGCCGGGAAAGCGCCCCTCGAACTCGGTCGCGAGGGCGCGCACTCGAGCGATCCGCTCCTGATTCTTCGCACCGTCGAAGTCGCGCACGATGAGAGCCGCGGTGGCGTGCTCGACCGTGCCTGTCGATTCCGTGAGATAGAAAAAGCCTTCGCGTCCCTCGGTGCGTTCGGGGGACTCCTCCTCGGGGAGGCACGCGAGGAGTCGCGCGACGATCATCCCTGCATGCACCATCCGATCCTTCGCGGTCCCCGGATGCACACCCACGCCCGTGACGGCAATATCGACCCGCCACGCGTCGAAGCACTCATCTTCGAGCTCGCCGGGGGCCCCGCCATCGATCGTGTAGCCGTAGTGCGGAAGACGGGTGAGGTCGAGTCCTTCGGTCCCGCGTCCAATCTCTTCGTCGGTCGTGAAGCAGGCGACGATCGGACCGTGGGGAAGCTCTTCGAACCGACGAAACATTGCGAGAGCGACCATGATCTCCGCCACCCCCGCCTTGTCGTCTGCGCCGAGCAAAGTCAAACCAGAGGCGGTGATGATGGTCTCGCCGTGGAGTGTGGTGAGCTCGGGTGAGTCCGCTGCGGTGAGTGAGAGCGCCGGATCATCTTCGAACACGATCGGCCGCCCGGCGTAATCGACGTGGCACACGGGGCGCACCCCGTCTCCCGGTTGCTCGGGAGAGGTGTCGACGTGAGCGTAGAGCGCGAACGGCTCGACCGTGACCCCCTCCCGCGCGGGAAGAGTCATCATCGTGAATCCACGGTCGGCGTCCTCGATGACTTCGAGCCCGAGCGCGCGCCCTTCTTCGGCGAGGAGTCCGAGCAGCACGAGTTGGTTTTCGGTCGAGGGAATCGTCGTCGAGGTCTCGTCACTGGTCGTGAACACTTGCACGTAGCGGAGAAAGCGAGCGAGAACGTCTTCCGCGATCGCCTCCCGCACCTCGTCACTCAGGGTCTCGTTCGCCATCGCCGCTCCTTTGCTGAGTTCCGCTTGATAGGGCGACGCACAATAGCCGAGACGAGCCACCACCGGGAGGGTGGCCACGGGGACTCCCTTGCAGTTCTCGGGCGCTCCCCCACACTGAGCCCTCCCCGGACCCAGACTCGATAGGAGGCAGCAGTGGACGAATACTCAGGTGGTGAGCAGAAGAGACCTGCTCTCTCGCGAAGAACTCTCCTCGGGAGCAGCCTCGCCCTCGGGGCAGGTCTGGTGGCGACGAGTCTCCCAGGCACGAGCCCCTCTCTCTTTGGCGCCCCGGTCCAAAACGAAAAGGAGAAGACTCTGCTCATCCTCGGCGGCACGGGCTTCCTCGGCCCCGAAGTGGTGCGGGCGGCCGGAGCCGCCGGGTACACCGTCACCCTCTTCAACCGAGGAAAGACGAGGCCACACCTCTTCCCCGAGCTCGAGAAGCTGCGCGGCGATCGCAATACGGGGGACCTCGCCGCACTCGAAGGGCGGAACTTCGACATCATCGTCGACACGTCGGGGTACGTCCCCGACCACGTGAAGCGCACCTCGGAGCTGCTCGGGCCCGGCTGCCGCCGCTACATCTTCCTCTCGTCGGTGAGCGCCTACCAAGACGAGCTGCCCGGCCTGCGGAACGAAGATTTTCCGATCACAGTGCTCGATGCAGCAATCCTCGAGAGCGTGAAAACGATCCCAGAATCGTTCCCCCACTACTCGGGGATGAAAGCGCACTGCGAATTGGCGGCGGAAGCCGGGGCGCCGGGGAAGACCTTCAACATTCGTCCTGGGCTTATCGTCGGGCCCGGGGACCGGAGCGATCGATTCCCTTGGTGGCCCCATCGCGTCGCCCGCGGCGGTGAAATCCTCGCTCCCGGAGCTCCCGACTCCGCGCAGCAGTTCATCGATGTCCGCGACCTCGCCGAGTGGCTGGTGCGAAGCGCGGAGGCGGAGCTCGTGGGTGTGTACAACGCCGTCGGCTTCCCCGGCACGGTGACGATGCAAGAGCTGCTCCACGGGATGAAGATCGTGCTCGGAGCCGATTGCTCGTTCACGTGGGTCCCCGACGACTTCCTCTTGGAACACGAAGTCGGGCCCTGGATGGAACTCCCGCTCTGGATCCCCAGCGACGGGAAGCACGACTACGGAACTGAAAAAGCGATCCAGGCGGGACTCACGTTCCGATCGATCGCTGACACGATCCGTGACACGCAAGCCTGGCACGAAAAAGAGCGCGGCGACGCGCACAAGTGGCGAACCGGCATCGCGCCGGAGAAGGAGTCGAAAGTCCTCGCCGCGTGGCGCGAACACGCGCGGGCGGAGAAACAGGAGCTCTGATCGAGAGCGAAAAACGGCCCGCTGCGATCTCTCGCAGCGGGCCGTTTTTCGTGTCTGCCTGGAGGCGATCGCCTCCCTACTGGGGACGCACCCGCTCCGATCGCACCAAGATCCACGGCTCCGAATCGCCCTGCTTGGGGAAGTTGCCTCCCCTGCCGCGAAAGAGAAGAAGCGTGCCATCTGCCATCAAGGAGTGGTGAGCGATGAGCTGAATGCTGATCTCTGGAAGCTCCACGGTCACTGGCTTCAGCGTGGGATCGATACTCACCTGGGACTCTGTCATGCCGTGAAAACTCGAGAGCTTCACCGTCGCGTTCAGATCGATCCCCAGATCCCCGACCAGTGACGCGGTCAGCTCGATGCGAACTCCATCCTCGAGAGTCGCGATCACAGGATCAGCGACGATCCTCTCTTCGATGTGGATGACTTCGTAGTCTTGGATGTAGCTCCGTTGGGAGAGGATCGACACCGAGCTCGCTTGCCCAGAAAACGTGGTGAGCCGTGGCGCAGCGAGGGTTTCGACCCCATCGTCATCCAAGAACCCACGGAGTGCTGCGTCGTCGACGACGTAGCCGATCGAGGGTCCGCTCTCACCCTCCCGTGAACTCACGTTCGATGCGGTGAACCCGTGCCGTCCGATGATCTCATCCGCGTCGCCGCGGATCGTCAGCACACGCACCTCAGTTTGGATGAGTTGACGTCCTTCGAGTTCGAGTGCGCGGCGCGCCTGAGCCCAGCTCGCGATTTTTCGGTGCACGGTGGGATCTTGAACCGCGACCAGCCACTCTCCGTCGCGCACCACACCGCGTCCCGGTTGAGTCCAGCTGTTTGGTGCCACTTCGGCGCGCATCGCCTCGATGATCTGGTCTCTGCGATCGGGTCCGAAGGGGAACGAGTAGAAGCCGAGTCGTAGGGTGGAGTCGAGTTTGCGCGCCTCGGTGATGCGAGCCCGTGCTCCTGCGATGGGAACGTCCGTCGTCGATTCGATCGCCCGAGCGTCCCGGCCATCGACCCGGTCGGAATTCGCGCAGCTGGTCACCACTCCAACGAGACACAGCGCAGCAGCAATCGACAATGCAGCACTGCCGAAGCGAAGCCATCCACTCATCCCACACCCCCATCTCTCTTCGCGGTTCTGACGCCGAGAAGCAATTCCCTCACGGCGCATGCCCACTCTCTCCGTCCGCGGTCACCGCGGGGTCACCAGAAAGCTCGGAGACGTCTCGACCGAGAATTCGTGCAAGAGCGATCCAGACGAGACAGAGGGGAGCTGCCAAAAGCGCGATCCGCGCCACCGATAGAAATTCCATCAGGAGGGGGAACAGTTGGGCGGCGGCCGCATCGCCGCCACGATAGACCAGCGTGTCGATACATGCCTTCGACTTGTACTTCTCCTCCGCCGAAACGACGGTGAAGAGAAGTTCGCGCGACGGACTGGCCACGCCGTACCCGACCCCCCGCCTGAGGATTTCGAAGATGACGACACTTCCGAGGACCGGCGAAACCGCGAATCCGAGGAATCCGACGAAGTAAATGGCCGGCAGGATGGCGAGGGTGAGGCCCACCCCGCCGCGGCGCAGGAAGATCGACACACCGAAGAGCTGCAACAAGAACGTCAGCGCAGTGGTCAGAGTATCGATGTTCGCGAAGATCGTACGCCGGACGGTGTCATCGAGGGTGAACCCGCGCACCAACTAGTTCTTGCTCAAGTAGACCAAGGTGCCGCACAGGGTGAGAAAGAAGAGATACAGCGCCGCGCGTCGGAGGTACGGAGACCAGACGATGGTCTGGAGACCCGCGATCACGCTCCCCCCGAGTGGCGTGGTGTCAGTGCGACCTGAGCGCGGCTCTAATCGCGCGATCCAGGCGAGAAACCCGAGCGTGCCGAGGAGCACCAAGACCGCGATGACCATCAGATCTTCGTTCTCGAGACTCTTCAACCGCGCGGTGATCTGTGACCCGATCAGCGCGCCCGCGCTCCCCGCCGCCATGATCGGTCCGAACAGACGCTTCCCCGCTTCGAGGGTCCAACGCTCGACCATCAGGCTCCAGAAGATCGACACCACGTAGAGGTTGTAGACGGAGAGCCAAACGAAGAAGACGCGCCCGATGACGATGCGAGAGTCTGGGTAGGCGCGGAAACAGATGACGAGGATGATGAGCTGAAGTGCGAACACGCACGTGCTCCCGGCGATGAATCGAATGCGGGGGACTCGCGCCACCAACGCGCCGTAGATCGGGACCGCGAACAGCATGACCAAGAAGGTGGCGAGGAACAGTTTGTGGAGAACATTCTCATCCCCCGCGATCCCCGCAGTCTCCCGCACCGGCCGGAGGATGTAGTAAGAACAGAGGAGACAGAAGAAGTAACCCGCGGACGCGAGAAAGAGCGGCCATTCCGTCCTCTCGATGCGCCAACCCGGTCGGCGCACGGCTTCATCCGCGCCCGGGGTAGCCGAGGCGTCGGACCCTTCTGGCGCGTTCATCCCGCCTTCGGGTCCTCGTCCCCGATCGGGACCGATTCGATGCGGGTGAGGATCTCCGCGAACTCCTCCGCGACATCGAGCTTCGATTCAATCTCCAAGATCTCCTCGAGAGTGCCATCGGTCACCGGCTTGCGTGGCAACAGGTACCCGCAGCAATCAGAATGCGGCTCGATGCTCACGTCGAAGGTCCCGATCCTCTGTGCCTCCGCGATGATCTCGTTCTTGTCGTAGGTGAGCAGCGGGCGCAGGATCGGCAACTCGACCGTGTGGTCGAGCAATGTGAGATGGTGAAGGGTCTGACTCGCGACCTGGGCGAGGTTCTCGCCGCTCCCGATGGCGAGGCAACGCTGCTTACGCGCGATCAGCTCGGCGATGCGAAGCATATACCGTCGGTACAGCATCACCCGCCAGCGCGCGGGCGCATCGCTGACAATTCGGGTCTGCAACAGCCCGAGAGGCACGAGGAACATCTTGGTGCGGACTCGATGCCGAGTGAGGATTTGCGCGAGGTCGGTGGTCTTCTCGATGCTCGATCGGTCGGTGAACGGACTCGAGTGAAAGTGCACGAACTGCAGGTGGCAACCGCGGCGAAAGAGCCGCTCGGCTGCCACCGGAGAGTCGATGCCGCCGGAGAGCATCAGCAGGACTCGACCCGCGGTACCGATCGGCAGCCCACCCGGTCCGGCGGTCCGATCACGAAAGAGGATCACCTCTTTGTTGAGGACCAGGATGTGAAACTCTTGCTCGGGTGTCCCAAGATCCACTTTTGCCCCTGAACGCGATTGCACCAGGGAGCCGAGTCGGATCATGATCTCACTCGAGCGCATCGGGTACGTCTTCTCGAGTCGCTTGCAGCGGATCGCGAAGCTTTTGAAGCCCCCCTCGTCCGCCCAGGCGCCGAGGCACTTCTCGACCGGCTCGAGGTCCCAGCCGAAGCGCTCCACTTTCTCGAAGTGAGCGACCCCGTGGACGCGGGCGAGGCGACGCAGAAGTTCATCGCCATCGCCGGTCGCAGCTTGGTCGAGACGGATGCGCCCGAACAATCGATGGGTCCCGAACACCCCCAGGCCCCGAAGAGCGTGTTGAATGTTGCGGATGAGGCACTGCTCGAAGTACGGTCGGTTGCCCCGTTTCAGCCCCACTTCGGAGTAGTAGACGAAGTAACTCCGGTGATCTCCGGTGGGATCGGTCACGGGAGTCAGAGCGCTCTCCGCGATCCCAGCAACGGGGTCGATCTCAGTATTCGGGTCGATCTCAGCGTTCAAGTCGATCTCCGTCGGTTCGCGCCTCATTCGGCCAGCTCTTTCTCGATGCGGGTGCTCCCCGCACTCCAAGAAGAGGGGCGAAGCGAGCGGTTCGATTGAAAATGTCGTCTGACCCGTCTGTGATGGCGAGCTCAGGGCTGATCGAGGACAGTCGATCCAGGACAGCTAAACAAAGAGAAGGGGAGACCCCCGTGACCCCAGCCGATTCCGATCAGGCGCGAAACCCAGATCCAAGCCACGGAGATCGCGGAGACCGAGTCTTTCGTCGCGACCATCCGGTGCGCTTCGCAGACGTGGATGCAGCGGGAATCGTCTACTATCCCAGACTGCTCGACTACTGTCACCAAACCTTCGAAGAGTTCTTCTCGGCGGTCGGGGATCAGCCGTACTCCGATTGGGTCCAGCGCGGCCGAATTGGCTTCCCGACCGTGCACCTCGATGTCGATTTTCTCCAGCCGGTCCAGTACGGGCGATCCCTCACCATGACCGCTTCTGTACTGCGTGTGGGCAAGCGGTCGGTGACGTTTCGGTTCACGGGCGAGCTCGGCGGCGGCGAAACTGCCTTCCGCGCCGACGTCATCAAGGCCTGCGCGGGGATGGACACCGGTCTCTCCCAGGACATCACCGCAGAATTGCGCGCTCTTTTCGAAAGCCATCTCGCGACTGAGGAGCCCCCCGAGTGAATGCTGCCGCTCTCCCCCAAGACGGATCTCCCACCGACCCGAAAGCGGTGGCCGAAACGCTGACCGTGCGAGTCTCGGAAATCTATCCGTCGATTCAGGGGGAGTCGACGCATGCGGGGCGCCCCTGCGTGTTCGTGCGGCTCACCGGGTGCCCTTTGCGGTGCCAATGGTGTGACACCGCGTATGCATTCACCGGAGGCAGCCATCGCACCATCGCCAGTGTCGTGACCGAGGCTCGTTCCTTCGGCGTGGGGCTGATCGAAGTCACCGGCGGTGAACCGCTCGCTCAGAAAAATGCCATTCCGCTGCTCGCGGCACTCTGCGACACCTTCGACGAGGTGTTGCTCGAGACCTCCGGTTCTGAACCGATCGAGGGGGTCGATCCAAGGGTCGCTCGGATCGTCGACTTGAAGGCGCCCGGCAGCGGTGAGGTCGATAAGAACCGCTTCGAAAACCTCTCCGACTTGCGCGCGGGGGATGAGCTGAAGATCGTGATCGCCGACCGCACCGACTACGAGTGGGCGCGCGACACGATCGCGCAATACTCTCCCACCGTCCCCGTACACTTTTCGCCGGTCCACGGCGTGCTCCACCCGAAGGCGCTCGCCGAGTGGATCATCGAAGATCGCCTGACCGCGCGTCTCCAACTGCAACAACACAAGTATGTCTGGAATCCGGAGGCTCGCGGCGTATGAACCCGATCGTCGAACTCGCCCATCGCTTCACGTTCGAGGCGGCCCACTTCCTTCCCCACGTCGCCGTCGATCACAAGTGTCGACGGATGCACGGGCACTCCTTTGCCGCCACGGTGACTGTGCGCGGCCCGATCGACCCCGCGCATGGTTGGCTGATCGACTACGCCGAGATCAAGCGCGCCATCGCGCCCTTACGCGACCAACTCGATCACCATCTGCTCAACGAGATCGAGGGTCTCGAGAACCCGACGTCAGAGATGGTCGCTGTGTGGATCTGGCAACGTCTTGCGCCGACGCTTCCCGTTCTCACCGAAGTGCGGGTCGAGGAGACGTGCAACAATGCGTGCGTCTATCGCGGGGAGTAGCAGGAGCTAGAACCGAACCGTCGCCCCGACCGACCAGTACGCTCCGCGCCCGATCGTCTCACCGGGGTATCCCCAGAGGAACACGCCGCCGCCCACGATGACCTCGATCGCATCGAAGAGGCGCACGCCGACATGGGCGCGGGCCGCTCCTGCCGCGCCGAAGCTGTCGTCGATCGGGCCGTTGAAGTCGATTCCGGCGACGCCAACCCCACCTCCCGCTTCGACGAAGGGAACAAAGGGGCCATCGACCTCCAACGCCGCGTTCACCGAAAAATCGATGGTCCCAGAGTGGGTGCGCGCGTGGGAGTTGGTATCCCGCTCGGTGTGCTCGGTGGTCAGATAGGTGAATCCGATCGCCCGCCCGTCGCCTTGGAAATACTGGAGGTGGATCGCATTCCCCTCCCCCGAGTCGAGATCCGCATCGAACTCGAGCCCGGACCCCGATTCGAATTCATCTTTGTCGGCACGAACGATCAATCCGGGGACCCAGAGAGTCGTCACAGCCCAATGCTCGTCCCCGATCGAGGTCCACCCGTCACGAGAGGGGAAACCGGTGCGATCGATTCGGTCCCCCTCGATCAGCGACCCCTGGCGCCTGTCGGGTAAGGCTTCATTGACAGGATACGTCCACGAGCCGTCGACCCCGATCGGGGTGTGCGCGCACCCCGATCCAGCAAGGAGGGTGGCGATCCAAAGCGGAAAGATCACCCGCAACGAGCCTCTGGGCCCCTCGGGCCCTCCCTGTGCCGAACCCTGATCTGTCGCCCCACCCGCAGCTCTCATGGGATCCCTCCTTTTCCTCCAGAATAGCGAAAGTCCCCGGGATCGGGCGAGATTCGACGAACCGCTTTTCCCCAGGCGTGGAATGGCCGATCATTCCATCAAAGGTCTCGGCATCGCCCGGGGCGCCCGGAATCGCCCCCGGGAATAGAGCGGAGAAAACACCATGTGCGGCATCTTTGGAATCTCCGGCACTCGAGACGTGGCCCCCACTCTCGTCGCTGGACTCGCTCGTCTCGAATACCGCGGCTACGACTCGTGCGGACTCGCCGTTCTCGACGCCGATGGGCACCTCGCTCTGCGCAAAGGTGCGGGAGAAGTGGCGCTCGTCCGGCGGGAAGAACGGTTCGAAGAGCTCGCGGGAACCTCTGCCCTCGGACACACGCGCTGGGCGACGCACGGACGCGTCTCGCGCGTGAACGCGCACCCCCACTTCGACAGCCTCTCCGACCTCGCCATCGTCCACAACGGCATCCTCGAAAACCACGAGGCTCTCCGAAACGAACTGATCGCAAAAGGTCACGCGTTCCTCTCGGAAACCGATTCCGAAGTCATCGCGCACCTCATCGAAGACGAACTCAAAAGCACAAAAGACCTCCCCGATGCGGTGTCGCGCGCGGGGAAGCGGTTGGTGGGAACCTTCGCGCTCGGCGTGATCAGCAGCAAGCATCCGGGCACTCTCGTCGCCCTTCGCCAGGAGAGCCCTCTGCTCCTCGGCATCGCCGACGACTTCACCTGCTTCGCCTCCGATCCCCTCGCCTTCTCGGGACTCACCGACCGCGTGGTGTTCCTCGAGGATGGAGAAATGGCGGTGATCGAGTCGGACGGCTACCAGCTGCGTTCTCTCGAAGATGGTGCGCCGATCGAGCGGGACGGCGTGGTTCTCGCCCTCGCCGATCGCAGCGCCGATCACACCGGCTACCCCGACTTCATGTCGAAAGAGATTCACGAAAACGCCTCCGTCGTTCGCGCGGCCCTGGAGATTTCCGAGGCGGAGATCAACGGAATGGTGGAGGAGTTCGCGCGGGCACCGCACACTCTTCTGACCGGGATCGGCACCAGCTACTACGTCGCAGTGATGGCGCAGTACTCCTTCGCGAAACTCGCCGGGCGATTCGTCGCGGCGGTGAGCTCCGATGAGCTTCCCTATCTCGCGTGCTTCAAGGAGGGGGACCACGTCCTCGCGATCTCCCAATCGGGGGAGACGTACGACACTCTGAAGGCGCTTCGCCGAGCCAAGAAGGCGGGCGCGCGCACCACGGCGATCCTCAACGTCCCGAGTTCGTCGATGGCGCGCGAAACCGATCACTCCATCGATCAGCGCGCAGGATCGGAAATTTGCGTGCTCTCGACCAAATCGACGGTGTCTCAGCTGACGATCCTCCAC
>CALEHF010000115.1 GCA_937876125.1 uncultured bacterium | reverse complement strand
CGCCTCCTGCTCGGCCACGGCGATGCGAAGGATCGAGAAGTCATTGCCGAGAATTGCGGCGATGTATGCCGTCGCGAATGCGATCGAGAAGACGATGGCGGCCTCGGGACGCCAGAGGGCGCCGAGCGTCCCCGCAAGGGAGACGATGACCAGTCCGACGATGGCGAGCCGGGCAGGGCGATGCGCTCGATCCTTTCGCGAGAGAACTCGCGAGCGTCGACGCGTCTTGTGAAACAAATGCACCTCCTTGGAACGCCAACTCTGAAGCTCTGGGAAGGGCGTAGGACACTCAAGTAGGGTGCACTTGTCAACAGAGTGAGGACTCTAAGCCGGCGACCGGTGGCGACTCATCCCGCGCCGTGCCTTGATCAACTCGCGCCCCGCCTCGTACAGCTCTGTCGGCGCGGGATCGCGCGCGCCACTCGGCGCAACCTCTCGCGCCAGGTGACACGCCCGCGCGCGAGTCCACAGGCTGATCCCCTTCGCACCGGTGTTGCGAAGGCGGTTGCGGAGATCGGAGTCCTCCTTGCCATACCCGCCATACACTTCGTCGAACCCATCGACGGTGCGGAAGAGCTCGGCGCAGATCGCAAAGTTGCCGCCTCGTATTCGGGGGCGCATACGCTTCCCTCCCCGATGGAGGCGGTTCTTCCAGTGGGTCCTCCGAATCTTCCTCTCCTGCGCGCGATCGATCGCTCCTTCGTGTCTGCCGCCGGCGATCCACTCCGGGGTGAGAGCGTGACTCGTCTCGAGGTCGAGGTACCCGACCGACCCGACGAAGAATTCGCCCGCGCAGAAGTGGGCTCGATACACCTCGATCAGGTCGCGGTGAGGGATACAGTCGCCATCGAGAAAAACGAGAAGCTCGGAATCGATCTCGAGCGCGGCGACGTTGAGAATCTCCGCCTTTCGAAACCCAGCATCCGGTTGCCAATGGAAGGTGACAGGAAAGGGAAGGCGGGCTGCCTCGTCCGCGAGCGCTTCATCCATGCGGGGGTTCGACCCATCGTCAGCGATGTGCACGACCAAGTCGGTGTGTGGAGCTGCCGCAAGGGCGGCGAGCACCAGCCGGAGCGAATCAGCCTGCTGGTATGCAGCGATGAGGATCGCCGTGGAGGGGACGCTCATGTCAGCTGCGCGACTCCCCCATTTGGACCGGCGACGCGGCGAGTTTGTCGAGTGCGACGGTCATCCCCTCGCCATCGACTCGCCCGAAAGTCAGGACCCCAGTCGGGCACGATCCCACGCACGCCGAGCAGCGCACGCACTCGGGATCTTGCATCGGAATGCCACGGTTCGCGAACGCCATCACATCGATCCCCTGGTGACAAACCGAGGTGCAGACGTTGCAGGAGATGCACTTCTTCTTCTCCGACACGATCGCGAAGCGGCTGAAGCGTGCGTAGATGTGCATCAAGGCTGCGAGCGGGCAGGCGAAGCGGCACCAGACGCGGCCGGAGAAGTGCCAGTAGAGTCCAACCCCGAGGATTCCCGCCCACAAAAGGTCGACGAACCAGACGTAGTTGAGTCCGGGTAGTCCATTCTTGTCGAAGATTGCCGCGTAGATCTTCCCCGTCCCAGAGTCGGGCCATATCCAGGAGCCCACACGCGTCACCAGGAGAATGAAGGAGAGCAGCAGGAAGAACTGCCCCACCAAGTTCAATCGGTTCCACTTCGGCCCGTGCGGCATTTTTGTTCGATGCGCATCTCCCACAGTCTCGGCGAGCGCCCCGCAGGAACAGATCCAACCGCAGTAGACTCCCTTCCCGAACCGGCGGATCAGGAGTGGGATCAGGATGAAGGTCTGCACGAAGCTCACGATCAGCCAGCCCCACATCGGCTGGTACGAGAACACGTTCCAGAAAAAGAGCGGCCAGGCGAGGATGAAGCCGAACGCGCGCCAGTACTCTCGACCGTGTCCGTAGTTCGCCAGAGGGAAGAATTCATCGGCAAAGGACTTCGCCCAACCGGAATCGAAGACGCCGTTGTTCCCGAGGTACGGAAGCAGGATGTACGGGAGAAAGAAGAGTGGAATCGCCTGAATCGCGAACAAGGTCCAGGTTTGCACTTTCACGTAGGGCGTCTTGCGACGACGAATGCGTCGGATCCCGAAGATCAAGATCGCGCTCGTGTAGATCAGGGAGTACCAAAACCCCGGCTCACCAATCGTGATCTTCAGCGTACCCAGCACCGTTTCGGGATCGGCGAAGCTCTCTCCGAGACTCGCCCACCACTCAGACAGGTTGTAGGGGAACCAGCCCTTCTCGGCGAACTTGTCGCCGATATGGATCCACACCCCGGGCTTCTTCCAGTGGTAGACGAACGTGAAGATCGCGAGGGTGAGAATCGCCGTCACCGTGCTCTTCCACGTCCACTCCCCGCGAATCGGCACCCCAGAGCGTCGGAAGAAATCGAGAGGCGCTTCCCGACCGATCATCGAGAAGACCACGTCGTTGTCGATCGTCTTCTCCGCTCCGCCGGGGAGCTTGAGGGAGAGAGAATTCTCCCCGATCGACCCGACCTGACTCCCGAGATAGAGGACAAGGTCTCCCCGAGCGCCGCGCGCCGCGATCGCCTCTGCGTTCTCCGCCTTCGGGCGGGTCAGCTCCTGCCCGCGATAGCTGAACGAAACCTTGCCACCCGCATCGGCGATGGCGAGCGCCGTTTCGCACGCGCTGTCCCCGCCGCCGACGACAAGAACGTGTTGCCCTTCGAACTCTGCCGGATCGTGGAGACGGTTGTAGACCTTCGGGAGCTGTTCTCCCTCGACCCCCAGCTTTCGGTGATTGCCGGAGCGGCCGATGGCGACGATGACCGTCTGCGCGCGCACCGTCGATTTCTCACCCGCTGGATCGACAACGGAAATCTCCAGCGCGCCATCCTTACGGCGCACCTGCTCCACCCGGGCGATGGTCGGCTCGATCCCCGCGGCCTCGGCTTGCTCGTACAGGTCTTCGAGGAGCCCCTCCTTCACATCGGACTTCGCGTGAAACTGGAGGTCACCGGCGGGCGTCATATCGCTCGGATAGGTGTAGATCGGCTTTCGCTTCGGAAAATTGACGATGGTCGAGAACGGCTCGGAGGCTTCGAACAGGGTCACGTCGAGGCCCTGCTTCTTCGCTTCGATCGCCGCCGCGTAGCCGGAAACGCCGCCGCCGATGATCGCGAGCGAGAGTAGATCTCCGCCACCCTTCGGCGCGTGCTTGGCGATCAAATTCTGGACCGCGCGGGCGCCCGAATCGGCGGAAAGCTTGAGGAGCGGGATCCCGGTCAGATCACCGACGACGTACAGGCCGGGGACTGCGGTGGAAAAGTCTTCCCGGGCGTCGGGGAGCTTCTCCACGAGTCCGGCAGGCCAGCGCGTGTGCAGCCAGTGGATGTATCGCCCCAGAATCGGGATGCGCTCGATCCCATGACGTGAACTTGCCGCAAAGCTGGTCGCCAACTGAAACTCCTCGCTGCTGCCACGCTCCCCCGCCGTGCGAGTGCACCACTTGAGGGCGTCGGGAAACTCACTCCGACAGCCATCTATGCGGGGAAGAGGCGCGCCACTTTCTCTTCGAGGTACTCGACGAAACCGAGCGGATCGAGGGGATCCCCCGACACCTCTTCGACCAAATCGAGGGAGCTGAACTGGCGCCCCTTCATATGGACCTTCTCGCCGAGCCACTCGCGCAAGGGGAGCATCTCGCCGCGGGCGAGCTGCTCGTCGAGGTCGGGCATGGCTTGGCGTGCGGCTCGATCGATCTGCGCACCGTACAAGTTACCGAGGAAATAAGTGGGGAAGTACCCGTATGCTCCCATGCTCCAATGGATGTCTTGGAGCACGCCCTCCGCATCCGATGTGGGCTCCACTCCGAGAAGCTCGCGCATGAGACGATTCCATCGGTCGGGGAGTTCCTCGACTTCGATGTTCCCCTCGATCAGGGCGTGCTCGAGTTCAAAACGCAGCATGACATGGAGGCTGTAGGTCACCTCATCCGCCTCGGTGCGGATCAGCGAGGGGCGCACACAATTCACCGCGGCGACGAACTGTTCGTGGGTCACGTCGTCGGCGCGGCCGGGGAACGCGGCGCGGAAACGCGGCAGCCAATGGACCCAAAAGGCGTCCGAACGCCCATAGACGTTCTCGTAGAGGCGCGACTGCGATTCGTGAATTCCGAGCGACGTCGCAGCACCGAGGGGCGTTCCCGACCACTCGGGGTCAAGTCCCTGCTCATAGAGCGCATGCCCCCCTTCGTGGATCACGCTAAAGAGATTGTGCGTGAAGTCCTTCGGATCGACGCGGGTCGTGATGCGAACGTCATTGGGGGACGAGATTCCCGTGCAAAAGGGATGGACGGTGAGGTCGAGACGGCCGCGAGTGAAGTCGTACCCCATCGACTCGAGAATTTCGCGGGAGAACTCCAGCTGGCGATCCGAGTCGTACCCCGCGGTGACGAAGTCGGTTCGCAACTCTTGACAGCGAGGAGCCGCCTCCGCGACCAACTGGACGAGGCGTGGTTTCACCGCATCGCAGAACGCTTGGAACTGCGCCCCGGTGATCCCCGGCTCGTACTCGTCGAGAAGAGTGTCGTACAGAGATCCGTCCCCTTCGCGCAGTGCCTCGGCAACCCGACGCTTGAGGGCGACGACGAGCTTCAGTTGCGGCTCGAAGGTCTTGAAGTCATTCCCAGCGCGCGCGCTCCGCCACGCCATCAGCGAGCGCGAGCAAGTGACGGCGACCTCTTGGGCGAGGTCAGAGGGGATCTTGCGGGCCCGTTGCCAATCGCGCTTCGCCTCGCGAACCAAGGCCACGAGACGCGGATCGCCTCCTCGCACCTCATCCTCTGCGGCGGCGATCTTGTCGCCCATCGACTCAGAAGTTGCACGAGCGTGGTGCACCTCGGTGAGAGCCCCGATCATATCGGCGCGGGGCGCAGCGCCCTGGGCGGGCATTTGGGTCTCCTGGTCCCACCCGAGCAGTGAGAGTGCGGATCCGATGTGGTTCGCACGGCGCAGTTCCTCGACCAGAGTGTTGACGGCCTCAGGCAGGTCGTTCGGCACGGTCGCTCTCCCTCCGGGATTCCCGGATCTCTCAGGTGTCCAAACCCGGGAAGTCACATCCGGGTCGGGGGAGATTCTAGCAGGACTACCGAAATCTGCCTGCGAACCCGATGCGTGCCTGGCGGAGATCCGTCGGTTCTTGGGGCGTGGATATGATGAGGTCGCTTGCTCTCGCCGCGAGCAACCCCCATCTTGGGGGTCTCCGTCTCTTGGAAAGGACGATCGCCATGCGCACGCTCGCACCCCTCTCATGTCTCGCTCTCACTTTGTCCTTACTGCTCGCCGGTTGCGGCTCCCCAAGCCAAAAGAGCGAAGATTCAAACTCGGCCACTTCGCGCCCGAGGGAGACCGCACAGTCGGGGGACCCCTCGACCAAGATTCCTCTCGGCACTGAATTTGGCGCGGGAGTCACACGCGATGCCGTCGAAGACTTTTCCGCCGTCTTCGCGAATCCCTCCGACTATGCCGGCCGCCCACTCCTCGTTCGTGCCGAAGTGATGGATGTCTGCAAGTCGAAGGGGTGCTGGATCAAGGTCACCGATGGGACCAACGAGGCGCGGGTCCGCTTCCACGACTACAGCTTTTTCCTTCCGAAGGATTGCGAAGGGAAGACCGCGTGGATCGAAGGACAAGTGACGCACAAGACCGTCTCGGTCGCGGATCAGAAGCACTACGCCGCGGAGTCGGGAACCGAGAACCCCGACGACATTACCAAGCCGCTCGTTCAGGTTCAGTTCATGGCTACCGGAGTGCGCCTGACCGACAAGTGATGAGCCTTACCGCTCCGATTGAGAAAGAGGCACGACCGAGAACGGTCGTGCCTCTTTCGCATCGGTCTTCACGAGTGCTCCTCTACCTCCGCCACCATCATCGCGGTCAAATTTTCGCGACCGTGCTGCTCGAGGTAGTGCGCGAAACAAACGGGGAGATAGGTCTCCTCCGCACCGAGTTGTGCGCTCGGCCCGTCGAGGTTCGCGGCCCCGTCCACGTGCTTTAGATTGAGGAGGGCCTTCTTGTTGCAGTAGGCGCAGGTGGTCTTCACTTCTTCGATCGAGTCCGCGAGTTCGAGGAGTCGCCGACTTCCGGGAAAGAGCTCGGTGCGGAAATCGGTGCGCAATCCGTAGCAGATCACCGGGCAACCGGCGGTTCGGGTGATGTCGCGCAGCTGCTCCACATGCCGTGGGAGAAGAAACTGTGCCTCATCGACGAGGACACAGTGGCAACCGACAAAGTCGGCGGGATCGAGCTCGGTCTCCGGTTCGATCACCATGCTGGCGGTCCGGGAGAGCCCGGCGCGGGAGGAGACCTCAGCTGCGCCGAAACGAGTGTCAAAACTCGGCTTCAGAACCTGAACCTGCTTTCCCTGACGCTCGTAGTTGTGCGCCACAGCGAGAAGATTCAGCGTCTTCGCGCTCCCTACGGTCCCGTGTCGGAAGTAAAGCTTCGCCATCGTTTCCCCCGATATGGATGTGCTCTGTGTGCTGACGAGGTGGTCCGCTCCCCGGAAAGAGTCGAGCCGCATGTTAGAGGCTCGGCCACCGAGGAGCTAGCTCACCTCAATCCCTCTTGCAGGATGCCTTGCTCCCCGATGCCAGGCAGTCGAGAATCACTGCGCCGCCCGCATCCAAGGACGATCGGAACGGAATGAAACTCGTCGGGACCGAATCGAAGTACGGATCGCGCGCCGATCTCTCGCCTTCGCGGAAGCGAGGGCGCTGGGGCGACGCCATACCCAATCCGGGCTTTTCTGTCGCTCGCCCGGCCCTCTGCGTCGCTCTTCTGGTCGCCGTGACCTCGGTCGCGTGCCTGGCTGCGGGGTGCGCTGCCCCGATCGACGAAAGTTGGCGGGCCTCCCCGCGCCTCCCCTACCGCACCGTTCCTCCCCCCGAGACCGCACCCGCCTTCAGCCATTGCAACGATCGCACCGGGCACGTGCCGGGGAGCACACCGTGGATCTTCGGCGGGACCTGTCTGTGCAATCCCTCGATCGCGGTTCTCGACGACTACAAGGCGAGCGGCATCCTGTCGACGTGGGCAGTCGCCACTATGGAGACCTTCTACAGCAATCGAGGCGTGACGACCCTGCGCGATCACCGAGACTGCAACAACCTCTGCGCGAACGGACCGCACCTCCTCAAAGGCGGACGTTGCCTCGTGCCCCCGACCCCTGGCACTTTGAATTGGGAGGAAGTGGTCACCGGCTCGTTTGCGCTCCCACCTTGGGACTTCGATCGGGTGGCGGCGCTCGGAGGCCCGATCGGGCGAGAATCACTTCCATCCTCCGGGGAACCACTCGAGGCGCCGACCCGTGAATCTCAGCCTGGGACTGCTGCATCTGGTACTCCCGAGCCTGGTCCTCCTGAAGCTGGTCCTCCTGAAGCTGTTCCTCTTGATGCTGTTCCTCCCGAAGCGAGAACCGATCAGGGGGGCGCTTCTTCGAAATCACTCTGAATCTGTTGAGCCCCCTCCCGTGGGACGGGGCTCGCTACTGGAAAGGCCGACCGATGCTTCAACGAACCCGGTTCGCGAGTCAGGGCTCACTCCTCTGTGCCTGCCTCGCAGCACTCCTCCTCTTCACAGCCCTTGCACCCACGATCGGTTGCAGCCCCCTGTCGAAACACGTCGATCCCGACGCCGACGACTCCCTCGGCGGCACGGGGATCGATTCTGGAGATGTGCGCACCATCGCCGACAAGATGGTCGGAAAGATCCTGACGACTCCGGAGATCGCCCGCGCCACATCCCCGCCGACGATCGTTCTCGACCCGGTGCGGAACGGCACGCGCTTCGTCATCGACACCGATATCCTCTTGATCAAGCTGCGCGGTCAGTTGCTCGAGAACGCGAACGGCCGGGTCCGCTTCCTCGCCCGCGATCGTCTCGACGCGATCGAAAAGGAGCGCGCTGCGAAGCGTGACGGGGTCTTCACCGCGGCCGAAGAGAAGGCTCTCAAAGGTGCCGACTTCTTCCTCACCGGTGACCTGCGCTCGATCTCCAAGGCGCGAGACTCCGATCGCTCCGACTACATCATCTACTCGTTCCAGTTGATCGACGCGGAAGACTCGACGATCGTCTGGGAGGGTCAGCACGAAGTGAAGAAGGAAGGGAAGCGCGGGACCACGTATCGGTAACCCGCGAGTACCCGAATGATCACCCAGCCCCGAACTGTACGACCGATTGCGATGCGCGCGCCTCTCTGGCTGTGCGCGTGCCTCGCGGTCGGCTGCGCGACACCCGTGGTTACGACCGCGGAACGCCTCTTTCTCCTCGGAGATGAGCGCGGCGCGATCGAGTCCTACGCGGCCCGACTCGAGGCCCCATCCAAACGGGAGGCGCTCGATGAAAACCTGCTCGCGACAGCGGCGCTGGTCGGAGGCGATCTCGAAACCGCGCGGAAGACTTTCATCGATGCCGGCATCATCATGGGGTCGTTCCCATCGTCACAGCCCGGCGCCATCATCGGCTCCGAGGGGAGCAAGTACTACCTCGGCGACCCCTACGAAGGCGCGATGAACTCGATCTACACCGCTGTGGTTCTGCTCGCCACCGGCGACGAGCAGAACGCGCGCGCCGCGCTCAAGAACGGCATCCTCATCGACTCCGATTCGAAGGACGAAGAATACCGGAGCGACATCGCGGCCTTGTTTCTTCTCGAAGCATGGCTGTCCCAGCGGAGCGGCCAGACCGACCTCGCTCGCCAGGACCTCGAACAGGTCCTTGTGATTCTCCCCGGATCGCCGCTCGCGGACCCAGAAACCCTCGCCGCCGCGAACACTCTGATCGTGATCGACGTCGGAGATGGTCCCCAGAAGGTGCGCTCGGGGTCGAGTGGCGAACTCGCCTTGTTCGTCACCCCCCCCACCGAGGTGACGGGTCTCTCCGTCGAAATCGGAGGTCAACCGATCCAACCGGTGCTCGGCGTCGACGTCTCTTTTCAAGCGACGACTCGCGGCGGGCGAAAGATGGACGGGATTCTTCGCGGGAAGGCGGTCTTCAAAGAGGTCGCTGAGCTGGGCGGAGCGGTGCTCATTCATGATGCTCTCCGGAAGAACGCCATCAAAAACGACGCGAAGGTGGGCGGCCAGCTGGCGGTCGGGGGCGGATTGCTGCTTCTCTCCGCTCTGACCCGGGCAGAAGCGGATGTCCGCCACTGGCACCTGCTCCCCGCCTACACCTACATTTGGATCGGGCGCGTCGAACCGGGACTCCACGACATCGATTTGCGGGTCCGGGGACCGGGCGGATCCGAGATTTCCGACTACCACCAAGCGTGGCACTACGTGCCCTTTTCTGGTGATTCCTTGAACGTTCACTACTTCCGCGCCGACCCCCACCGCGGGTTCGGCCATGCCGCCTCCGGGAACCGGTCGGCGGCTGAAAGGGGTTCCCCATGAGAACCAGTCTCATTCTTGCCGTTTTGATGAGTGGGCTCGCCGGTTGCGGCCCGATCGAGGACGAGCGCGGGATTTTGCTCGATCCGCGTCTGGGGAGTAGCCTTGAGATGGAGACGCGGACGCCGAAGTGGAACGATGCGGGCCTGTTGCTCGCCCGTGCCACCATTCGCAATCGCACTTCTGACTCGCTGCATTTGCTCGTCCAGACAACTTTCCTCGACGCGGATGGTGTCCCCTTGCAGGGGAACCCGTCGTGGGAGAACGTGATCGTGCCAGAGTACGGATCTTGGAACCACGAGCGCACGGCCATCGATACGCAAGCCGTCGACTACCAGGTTCAGGTCCGCGAAGGAAAGAGCCACTGAGCGCGTGTCGAACGAGCGCTCTCTGGAGACACGCCCATCCCGAAGGAGGGATCCGATGAAGACTCGACTCCCGAACCACCGTCGTTTTGAGGGCCATCGAGGACTCGAGAGAGGGAGTCGCGTCGGGACTGTTCTCGCGGGGGTTCTCCTCCTCGGTGTCCTCGGCTGCGGCGGCACCCCCGAGGCAAAGCCCGAACGGCAGACCACCCTCACGCCGCTCCCGCCGATTCCACCATCGGGGCAGACCTTCGACTACACGCAAGCGCCCCTCACCGAGATGACCGAGGATGACCGCGCCGCCTATATCGAGGAGCACTACTCACAGCCGATTCCCGACCCGGTGGTCAGC
>CALEHF010000114.1 GCA_937876125.1 uncultured bacterium | reverse complement strand
GTGATCGTTCCCAGGGTCGAGCGGATCGTGCAAGGAGGCAGCTACGCGTTCGATTGGATCTTGGTGCGGCAAGCGCTAACGGGTGAAGTGGGGATTCGCTGAGACCCCGGTCTCCCGCGCCGCGCGACATTTCACCTGCGGCCGCTCCCTCTCCTGCAACGAACAGCGCTGCAACGAACAGCGCTGCAACGAACCCTTTCACCAAATCAACGAACAAGGGGCGAGCCGCTCGGCGGCTCGCCCCTGATCTCTTGAAACAAAGCTGTCGTGACGAAAACTACTCCGGCGAAGCAGAGCACTCGCTCTTCGCGGCGGCCGCAGCCTTCGAGGCGCAGCACTCGCTCTTCACAGCGGATTCGCCAGCACCGGAGCACTCGCTCTTCGCAGTGGAGCACTCACTCGCGGCGCACTCGCTGGAGGTCGGCGCGGCTTCGCCACTCTTCGACGAGAGCGCACAGCCGGAAACAGCGAGGGCGAGACACGCAACGAAACAAAGGACAATAGCGGAAAGACGCATGGTCAGACCTTTCTGGATCGTGGGGCTGTCTTGTTCTTCAGAAAATTGAGTTAGAGACAGAGACCACACCTCGGAATGTCGGAGGATACCGACAAAGTAAAATCCCGGAAGATGGCCACACGCCACGACCGGGTCTGCTCTTCAAAGACGAACCACCGGGAGATGACGTTCCCCGGCTCTCAGCTTTCAAAGAAACAAGTCTCCCCTCGCCGGTTCCATTCGGAACTCAGCCGGTCCCATTCGGAACTCAGCCGGTCCCATTCGGAACTCAGCCGGTCCCACACTCGGAACTGACACGAGAAACGCGTTCGATCGAAAGCTGGGTCCCGACCCACGGGACCCCACTAGTTTCCGATTGTCAGGGCCCACAGTCAAGGACCATGGTCTCCCCAGGCACCTTCCTCCCGGATGAGCGCCTATCTCAGCGTCAGGACCGGACAAGGGGCACTGCGCACGACTCCCCGGGCGACACTTCCCAAAATGGTGCCGACCCAGCTACCCCGACCCCTCGACGCAAGGGCAATCAAGTCGTAACCCTCTGCAGACGCACGCTCTACGATCGTGCGAGCGGGGGGGCCGTAACCAATCTCGAGCCGCGGGAGGGGACTCGCCAACCCACGAGCTTCGAGCTCTGTCCGCAAGATCCGCCGGGTTTCTGCGGCACAATGAGCTTTGACTTCTTCTGGTGTGATGCCCGCCCGTTCTTGCCAAACGATCTCCGGGTGTTGGAGGGGGTCCTCGAGGACCGCGAGGAGAGCGGTCTCAGCCCCAAACCTTTTCGCGACCTCGAGGGCAGCGGGGAGCGCATCGAGGGACCGGGGGGAGAGGTCGACCGGGATCAGGATCCGCCGAGGCGGGTCGATCGGTGCCTCGCTCTTGTCATCTCCTCGAACGGTCAAGACTGGGCACGGGGCATCGATCCCCACCTTCTCCGCAACGCTCCCGAGGAGGAAGCGCGAAAGCCCACTACGCCCGTGGGTTCCTATGATGACGAGGTCCGCTCCCCGCTCTTTCGCTTCGAGCGCGATCTCCTCGCCGGGGAGCCCACTGCGGAGGATCACTTCTGGGCAGAGGGCAGAGACCGATGTTTCTGCGATCCGACCGATAATTTCTTCCCGAGCGGTCTCCCGCATGGCGCGCGCGTCGAACCATGGGTCTCGACCGAGTGCACCCTCTTCGGGAATCGGGAGGACCGGGGGAATCTCGGCGACGTGAAGTATGACCAGGTCTGCATCGAACGCGCGTGCGAAGTGCGCCGCATGATCCAGGACCACTCGGGCGAAGGTGCTGCGATCGATCGCGACAAGGATCGTTTGGAACGCAGTCATGGCGACCTCCCTTTCACCCTCACCTTGCATTTCCGAGGCCGAGGTGGTGCAAAGATCGAAGATCTGGAATGACCGAGAGGGGCGTAGGAAAGGCCACGAAAAGAGCATTGAGCTGTCCAGTCGCGAGCGCGGGTCGCGGCGGGTTCGATCAGAGTTCCGCTTCTTGCGAAGGAGGCGTCGGTTCTTCTCGCGGCTGCGACTCGACTCCCTCGTCGTCGGTGAGCATTCGCCACGGCGGTGTGTCGAGGTCGTCGAATTGGCCGGTTCGCACCGCGCGGATGAATGCAAGAAGCGCGATGGTTCCAAGGAGGAGCGCGACGGGGAGAAGGACGTAGATCACGGACATGTCCGCACCTCCCCGGTCTGTGCCTGCGAGAGGTGGCCAGTCTGTGACATATGGTCAGCCCGTGCGAGGTGGGCGGGGAGAGTCGACGGACCCGATGAGACCGGCCCGCGCGCGGCCGGCTCGGGGAAGGTTCTGGCTCGCCACGAGATGGTGACCACGGTCAGGCTCGAGAGTGGCATGAGAACCGCGGCGACGATGGGAGAAAGTACGCCACCGATCGCCAGGCTTGCACCCACGGCGTTGTAGAGCAAGCTGAAGGCGAGGTTGCTTCGAATCGTGACGATCACCCGCGCTGCGCCGGCAAGGAGCTCCGCGACCCCGGCGAGGCGTCGGTCGAGAACGAACGCGTCCGCGGCGCGCAGGGCTGCCTCAGCTCCACCCCCGATCGCGATACCGACCGTAGCCGCCGCGAGCGCCGCAGCGTCGTTCACTCCGTCACCGATCATCACCGTCTTCGAGCCGGCAGCGAGGTCGTTCTCGATCTGCGCGAGCTTCCCCTCAGGGGACACGCCGCCGAGGCAGCGCTCGGGATCGAGGCCGAGTCTCGCGCCGATCGCTTGTGCGACCGCCGGATCGTCTCCCGAAAGAATTCCCACCTGCCACCCACGATTCTGCCAGGCGCGCACCGTATCCAGTGAGTCGTCGCGGAGTCCGTCGATGAAGATGGCGAGCCCCGACAGAACTCCGTTTCGGGCGACGAGGACGGGAGTACTCCCCTCTCGCGCGTGCGCTTCGGCACTTCGGGCAAGAGGATGATCGGGCGTGGCGTCGGTGGCCGCGAGGACTGCACGGGGAGAGCCGATGACGATCTCGTTTCCCCCGACGGTGCCGGTGATCCCGCCACCTTCGAGTCCGCCGACCGAAGTCGCTCTGGGGATGGAGCCCACGAAAGTGGGAAGAAATGCGCGAGCGAGAGGGTGGTGGCTCTCCGATTCGATCGCCAGGACGGCAAGTTCCAGCTCCGAATCGCCGATCCAATCGGCCCGGCGGAGCTGCCCGTCGGTGAGCGTGCCAGTCTTGTCGAACCAGACGATGCCAGGAGTGCGCAAGCGTTCAAAGACATCCCCGCCGCGGACCAAGATCCCGCGGCGAGCGGCACGACCCAGTGCAGCGGAAACCGCGAGGGGGGTGGCGAGGGCGAGTGCGCAGGGGCAGGTGACGATCAGCAGTGCGAGGGTGCGGTCAATCGCGGTGGTCGGATCGATTCTGGCGGCGATCACAGCGGTCGCGACTGCAGCGAGGAGGACTGCGCCGACAAACACGCCCGCGATGCGGTCGGCGAGCCTGACGACCGGAGCGCGCCGGCGTGCGCTCTCCTCCATCGCGGCGAGCAGTTTCCCGATTCGCGACTCTTCTCCCACCTGCTCGACGATGACTTCGAGCGCGGCGGAGACGTTCGTGCACCCTGCTTCGACTCGATCCCCTTGCCCGATCGGAACCAATCGAGACTCACCGGTGAGGAGGGAGCGGTCGAGCTCACTGCGCCCGGTGCAGACGACTCCATCCGCAGGGATCGTCTCTCCCGCTCGGATCCGGAGCCGCGCCCCGGGGAGGAGCGCTTCGACCGGCACTTCAGATTCGAACTCCTGACCGTCGGGAGAGCGATCGATTCGAGTGGCTCGGGAGGGCGCAAGAGTATGGAGCAATTCGGCAGCCTCAGCCGCCCGCCGCTGTTGACCGCGTTCGAGGAGCCGACCTGCGAGAAGGAGGAAGATCAACATCGTCACGGAGTCCAGGTAGAGGTCTCCTTCGCCGCGCAGCACGTTCCAAGTTCCGTGGGCGTATCCCGCGATGATCCCGATCGAGACTGGCAGATCGATGTGAAGGCGGCGGTTGCAGAGCGCGCGGAGTGCGCTGCGGATGAACCAGCCACCTCCCCAAACAAGGGCGGGGATCGAAACGAGGAGCGCCGCACTCCGAAGCACGCGATGTACGGTCGGGTCGATGCCATGGAAGAGCCCGCCGTAGAGGGCGAAGCTGATCATCATGACGTTGCCGGCGACGGCCCCCGAGATCGCGACCCGAATCCATAGGTCACGCCGTTCGCGCTGGGCCGCCGCCTCTCCTTGCGCCCCGCGAAAGGGGTGGGGCGGATAGCCCAGTGAATCGAGTCGACACGCGATCGCGGGTAGCGAGATGCACCGCGGGTCCCAGTCGATCACCAGGCGAGAGCGCCCGAGATCGAGGCGTGCCCCGATCACGCCATCGCAAAATGACGGTATGCGCTCCACGAGCCAGATGCACGCCGCGCAGTGTACGCCCTCGAGATAGAGCTCGGTGCGGTGGTGATCGTCTGCGACCTCGCGGACATAGAGCTCCTCGAATGTCTTGTCGCCGAACTCGGCGTAGTCCCGTCCTCGATGCACCGCGGGCTGCTTCTGGCCGGGAAACCGATCGCGAAGGTCGTAGTAGTGATCCATGCCGAGCTCGCCGATGATCGCGTAGACCTGCTCACAGGCGGCACAGCAGAACTGGCGCCCCCGAGGCCGCACGAGCCCCGCCGGGACCGGGAGTGCGCAGTGATCACACAGCTCCGATTTTCGTGGCTGGCGCTTCGGTAGCTCGCCTCTCTCCATGCTCATTCCTCCTCGCAGCACGGCGCGGAAGTCGGTACGGGGGGGAGGGAGCGGGAGTGGACTCCAGTTTCGTCGAACGTGCGGGCCGAAGCCGCCACGGGAACTGCCGCGAAGGGGACCGGGAGTCCGCGCCCGAAGAGTGTTCCGAGGCCGAGGAGGAGGAGCAAGGTTGCGCCTGCGAGCGGGAGACGCGCGCGGATCGGGCGAAGGAGTTTGCCGGTTCCGAGGCCGAGCCCGAGCAGCATGGGAACGGTACCGAGCCAGAAGACCGCCATCGTCGCGACCCCGCCGAGCAAGGACCCGGTGCCCGCAGCGGTCGCGACGAAGGCGTACAGCCAGCCGCAGGGGAGAAACGCGGTGAGGAGCCCGAGCGCCCCGCCGCGCACACTGGGGCCGTGGCTCCGCAGCCGCGCGAGCACTTTGGCGATCCCGCGCGCGGGCCCCCGCGGAACTGGGACCGGGACACGAATTCCAAGAGCGCGTGCCCCCGCGATGACGGCGAAGAGAACGATCAAGCTACCAAACAAGAGCGGCGCAACTCCGCCTCTGCCGGTGAAGAGCGCGCTCTGTTCGATGCCGGCACCGAGAAGACCCGCCACGGCACCCAAGGTGACGTAGCCGACCGCGCGACCGAGGTGATACGCCCCGTGAAGGCGACCCTTGTCCCCACACCCATCGCCCGCAAGGCAGGCGACGAAGCCGCCACACATCCCGGCGCAGTGGAGACTGCCGAGCAAACTGGCGCCGAACACCGCGGCGAGCCAGCCGATCACGGGGCTGCTCCCCAAATCAATGTACGCTTCAGAGAAAATTGTTCACCCGCGTGGGTGACTTCGATCTCGATCTCCCAAAGTCCGCGGCGACCACGGGGAACTTCGAAGGTGATGGCCCCGGTGGCATCGGTGGTCCCTACTTCGTCGGCCGGGAACGCGGCGCGAGCGCGATGGAAGATGCGAAGAGCCATCGCCGCACCCGCCAGGGGCTCGCCTTCGCGATCGTGGACCGTGAGGCTCACCCGCCCCCTCATCTCGAGCCGAGAGGGCACGATCTGATCCGCCGAACTCGTTGCTTCGGCCGGCCCGATCGCGGCGAGGACTTGCCAGCCGAGAGCATCGCTCACGGCGCGAGCCGCTCGCTCATCGTCCCAGGCGAGCGCACGACGGTAGTAATCCTCTTGAATCGCGATCGACGGATCGGACGCGATCGTGGAAAGCACCACGATGTACTTCACGACCGTCAATGCGAGGAATCCGCCGACCACCCACGGCCAGAGCCAGCCGCGTCGGGAATGAGGGTCCGGTTCAGAGTTTGGATGAGACATCACGGGGTCCTCTCGCTTCGCCGGGGGGCGAGGAGTGTGAATCCACCGGTCACCGTTTCTCCCACATCGCTCTCGACTTCGATCTCGATCTCACGCTCGCCGCTGCCGTCGACCGCCTGTTTCGGGAACGTCAGGGAGAGAGCGAGTTCGGTGCTTTCCCCTGGGTCGAGCGGTTCGGTCGTGGTCGGGCCTCTGAGCGAAAGGCCTTCGATCGGCGCGATGGAAATCTGGTAGGTGTGGGAGACCGTGTCGCGGTTCACGATTTGAACCCGCAGGCGGTTCATGGTGCGCCCATCCGCAAGCTTCTCGTACGGTGCGCCTCGAGCGCGGAAAACCATCAGGTCGGTTGAGCTGCGAGTTACGAGCGCAGTGATGAACAGCGTGAAGACGACGAGCAGTAGGGTCGGGTAGATGAGGGTTCGCGGACGCAGAAAATGACGCCCTTTTCCAGCGAGCTCGTCCTTTGAAGAATAGCGAATCAAGCCGCGCGGCTTGCCCATCTTGTCCATGACCGTGTCGCAGGCATCGATGCACTGGGTGCAGTGGATGCACTCCATCTGGAGCCCATCGCGAATATCGATTCCGGTGGGGCACGTCGCGACACACTTGTTGCAGTCGACGCAGTCGCCGAGCGCCAGGACCGCGGTACGTTTTCCTTTGCCGCGAGGTTCGCCGCGACCGGTGTCGTATCCGACGATCAACGAAGAGCGATCGAGCAGCACCGACTGCAAGCGCCCGTAGGGGCAAGCGACCAGGCAGGTCTGCTCCCGGAAGTACGCGAAGTCGAACATCATCGCTGCGGTCACGAAGGCGACGAGCATGAAGGAACTCCAGTGGTCCTTCGGCGATCCCGACATCCAGCCGGTGAGCTGTTCGATGCCGACGAAGTACCCCAGGAAGACGTGGGCAAGAAATCCGCAGACCGCCAGGTACGCGGAGAATTTGAGCGTCCGGCGCCCTGCCGATGGGCGCACAGACCCGCGTTCGACGTTCTTCCCCCCTCCCTCGATCCATCGCCCGAGCGGCCGGAAGACGAACTCCATGTAGACGGTCTGGGGGCAGCCCCACCCACACCACACGCGCCCGAAGAGCGCGGTGAGGAAAAACACGCCGAGCACGATCGAGAGTGCAAGAAGCATGAGGAGCAGGGTGTCGGTCGCGAGAAAAGTGCTCCCGAAGAAGGTGAACTTGCGCCCCGGGATGTCGAGAAGGATCGCGGGGAGCCCTCCAATCTTCACGAAGGGGATCCCACAGAAGATCGCGATGAGGCCGTAGGCGACCGCTTTCCTCCGCGCGCGAAAGCGCCCGAAGGTCATTCGCGGCTCGAGCCAACGACGAGTTCCGTCCTCATTCAGGGTGCTGAGGACTGGCTCGGTAGGCGCTCTCATCTCGACAGGTGCCATTCGTTACTCCTCGACTGCCGGCCCTGGTGGTGCGGGCGGGTCGGTAGTCGCGGGGGGTGCAGCGGGTTCGACCGAGAAGATCAGGTCGTCAGGGTCGAGCTGCTTCCCTTCGGGGCCTCGCGGCCCAGGTCGGTTCGTCCCGCGGATGGAATCGATGTACGCGGACATGGTCAGGACTCCCGCGGGACCGAATCGATCGAGCCAGGCCTGCATCGCTTTCCCTCGCACGCCGTCGCGAATCGTCTTGTAGATCTCCATCCGCGTCCCGCCGTGGATCCAAAACTCATCGGTCAGATTGGGACCGGCGAGACCGGAGGCATCGGCTGCATGGCAGGTGGAGCAGTTGCTTTCGAAGCGCTTGCGCATCGCGGCCATCAAATCGGGGCGTGTCGAGAGTTCAGCGATCGTCGCCTCATTGATTTCGAGGTCGGCGAACTGAGCTTCCTGGGCGGAGAAAAAGGCGGCTCTCTGGAGATCGAAGTCGTCCATGACCGACGTTCCGACGCCGACCTCGTAGTACATCACGTAAAGGACTGCGTAACCGATCGAAGCCCAGAACACCCACTTCCACCAGCCGGGAAGAGGATTGTCGTACTCCTGAATGCCGTCGTAGCTGTGATCGAGGAGGCGATCTTCATCGTGCCTCTGGTCTTCATGGAGATTCATGGCTCGATCCTCCTTTCGGGCTCGACGCGTCGACGCGATGCCCATCATCGAGAGGGATGCGCAAGTTGTGCTCGAGCGCGGCACGGCGCCGGATGATGGTGACTTCGATGATCACCAGCATGAACGCGATGAACGCGATAGTGAGGGCCACTTCGCCGTACGGAGGCGAGTCCCCGAGGACCGATGTACCGATGGTGTGGAGAGTCATCATTTGGCGGCCTCCTCGCTACTGGGTTCGGGGAGCGGCTTCCCGAGATCAGTCCCGAGGCGCTGTATGTAGGCGATCAACGACATCAGCTCTTTGTTCTGGAGGTCTAGATAAAACTTGCGCTCATCCGCATCGAGGAGACCGTTCGGGTCCGCCTCCAGAAGGATGGCGGCGGAGATTGCCTTCGCCTGGGCTTCGGCGTGTTTCACAGCGTTCGTGATATCGTCCTCTGAGTACGGAACGCCCAGGGTGCGCATGGCGCGCATCGATCGTTCGATCTGCGCCCAATCGATCAGTCCCTCATCAGTCGCCAACCACGCGTAGGAGGGCATGATGGAGCCAGCCTTGACCGACGGCGGATCGATGAAGTGGTTCACGTGCCAGAGCCCGCTCGGGTTCGACACTCCTTCGCGCGCGAGGTCAGGGCCGATGCGCCGCGAGCCCCACTGGAAGGGGTGGTTGTAGATGAACTCGCCCGGCTTCGAGTACTCGCCGTAGCGGGTCGTTTCCGCCCAGATCGGCCGGATCATCTGCGAGTGGCAGTTGTAGCAACCATTCTCGATATAGATGTCGCGGCCGCGCAACTCGAGCGGTGTGTACGGGGTGACCGTGGCGATCGTCGGCACGTTCGATTTCAAGAGGAACGTTGGCAAGATCTCGAACAACGACGCGCTGACCACCGCGACCGCGACCATGATGGAGAAGAACAAGGGTAGACGCTCCCAGCGACGGTGCCAGGTGAGCATGGCGAAGCGTTGGATCTTGAATGCGCTCTTCAAGACCGGCGCGTCCCCGACTTCGAGCGGCGGCGGGGGGAGCGGTGCATCTTCGTAGTTCGCTGAGAGGGCCGGCGCCTCGTACTCCGGAATCTCGTATTTCTTCGGTCGCTTGCGCCAGGTCGCGAGAAGGTTCCACGCCATGAGGAGCGCGCCGGTGAGGTACAACGCACCACCGAGAATCCGCGCCCAGTAGAAGGGCATCAGCTTTGTGGTCGTTTGCACGAAGTCGCCGTATTTGAGGGCGCCATCGTCGTCGAACGCGAACCACATCAGCCCCTGGGTGATCCCGGCGACGTAGATCGGCACGATGTAGAGAAGGATGCCGAGTGTCCCGATCCAGAAGTGCACTTCTGCGAGCTTGCGGCTGCGCAACGGAGCCTGGAAGAGACGCGGAGCAAGCCAGTACAGCATTCCAAAGGTCATGAATCCGACCCAACCGAGTCCGCCGGCGTGCACGTGGGCGATGGTCCAGTCGGTGTAGTGGGAGAGCTTGTTGACGCTCTTCAGCGCCAGCATCGGACCTTCGAAGGTCGACATTCCGTAAAAGGTCACTGCAACGACGAAGAACTTGAGGATCGGGTCCTCCGCTACCTTGTGCCACGCGCCACGCAGGGTTAAGAGCCCGTTGATCATGCCGCCCCAGCTCGGCATCCAAAGGATCACCGAGAAAAGCATCCCCAGGGTGGAGGCCCATTGAGGGAGAGCGGTGTAGTGAAGGTGGTGGGGGCCAGCCCAAATGTAGATGAAGACCAGAGTCCAAAAGTGAATGATCGACAGGCGATACGAGAACACCGGTCGATCGGCTGCCTTCGGCATGAAGTAGTACATCAAGCCAAGGAACGGTGTGGTGAGGAAGAACGCCACCGCGTTGTGGCCATACCACCATTGCATGAAGGCGTCCTGGACCCCGGCGTAGATCGAGTAGCTCTTCGTGAGCCCCGCTGGGACCGCCAGGTTGTTGAAAATGTGGAGGACCGCGATCGCGATCACAGTCGCAATGTAGAACCAGATCGCGACGTAGATGTGTCGTTCTCGCCGCTTCGCAATCGTACCGAACAAGTTCACACCGAACGCGACCCATACGAGTGCGATCATGATGTCGATCGGCCACTCGAGCTCGGCGTATTCCTTGGACTGGGTGATGCCCAACGGGAGTGTGATCGCTGCAGCGACGATGATCAGCTGCCACCCCCAGAAGTGGAACTGACTGAGCGCGCTGCTGAACATTCGCGCCTTCAACAGGCGCTGCGTCGAGTAGTACACGCCAGTGAAGATGGCGTTTCCTGCGAAAGCGAAGATGATCGCGTTGGTATGCAGGGGTCTGAGTCGCCCGAAGCTGAACCAGGACTTCCCAAGGTTCATTTCGGGTGCCGCGAGCTGGGTCGCGACCGTCAATCCGACGAGCATTCCGACGATTCCCCAGAGCACGGTGGCCCAGAAAAACTTCCGGACGATGGCGTCATCGAACGTGTAGCGTTCGAGCCGTTCTTGCATCGGCGCCTCGGCTTTCTTCCCAGCGACGGGAACCGTCGCACATCTCATTTCGCGGATATGGGAGAGGCGCCGCTCGGATCTACCCGAGTTTGGCCCTCAACTGCCCAACGACACGTATCCCCCGGCCGAGTGCCGTGCCACACGCGATGTCGTGAGCTGCGGAATGGCAAGGGGTGTGCCCTCGTCCGCATTTCTGCGACTTCGAGTGCAATCGCAGAGGAGAAGGGCGAGGAGGGCGGAGGGCGGGGAAACGTGTTCGGTTCTGGCTGTCGTTCTCTTGTCGCAGTGGTGGGAATCAACAGCGGGGACCCCCGGTCCTTGGACCGGTGCGATCCCCGTTGAGTGGGCTCTCAGAAATCAGGCGATCTCGCGAATTGCCTCGAGCTTTCGGTAGAGAGTCGAGAGGCTCAAGCCCATGCGCTTCGCGGCTTCACGCTTGTCGCCGCCCGACATCTCGAGCACACGGTCGATGTGATCGGACTCGAAGCGCCGGGTCGCGTGTTGCAGATTCAGGATGTCCTCCGGCTCGAAGGGGCGAGCGCCTTGGACCGGCACGGGAAGGTCGTCGATGGTGACCAGGTCGGACTCGCTGAAAATCAGCGCGCGCTCGATCGTGTTTTCTAGCTCGCGGATGTTGCCCCTCCACGGGTGCCCGATGAGGTGACGCATTGCGCTCGACTCGACCCCTTGGCAGTTCCGGTTCAGCTCGCGGTTGTACTTTCGAACGAAGTGTTCGACGAGGAGCGGGATATCCTCGCGTCGGTCCCGGAGGGACGGGACTTCAATCTCGACGACTGCGAGGCGGTAGAAGAGATCCTCGCGGAACTCGTTGATCTCGATCTGGTGCTCGAGGTCGCGGTGGGTGGCCGCGATCACCCGGGCTCGAATCTCGACTCGTCGCACCGATCCGACCGGCTGAATCTCGTGGTTCTCGATTGCTCGCAGCAGCTTCGCCTGCACCGACATCGGCATGTCCCCGATCTCGTCGAGGAAAATCGTGCCATCCCCGGCGGCGCGTAGAAGCCCTTCCTTGTCGGCGACCGCGCCGGTGAAGGCGCCCTTCACGTGTCCGAACAACTCAGATTCGAGGAGAGCCTCCGGAATTGCGGCGCAGTTGATCGGGACGAAGGGAGCGCGCGCTCGATCACTGGTGTCGTGAATCGAGCGGGCGATCAGCTCTTTCCCGGTACCGGACTCGCCGGTGATGAGGACGTTGCTCGCGGTCGGGGCGACCTTCGAGATGATTTTCGTGATCTGCTGCATCGAGGAGGACTCGCCGATCATCCCCGAGGAAGCGACAGGGTCTACCAGCTCGAGAGAACGCCGGAGGGTGCGCACCTGGCGCGCGAGATCGCGTCCTTCGACCAGGCGCCGGACCTTCGCGAGGACGTCTTCGAAGAGGACCGGCTTGAGGACGTAATCGGTTGCGCCGAGTCGGAGCGCCTCGATGGCCGAGTCCATCCCTCCGAACGCGGTGACCATGATCACCATCGTTTCGGGTGAGCTGTCTCGCAATCGCCTCAATAACTCGATTCCATCGATTCCCGGCATACGGATGTCGGAGATACAAACGTCGAAAGATTCACTGCTGGCAGCGATGAGGGCGGACTCTCCGTCGCCAACTCCGGTGACTTTGAATCCTTCGTCGCTGAGTGCTTCACACAGTTCGTCACGGGCGGTTGCCTCGTCATCGACGACCAGAACTCTTGCGTTCATTTTGCCTCCTCGGGTGGAGATTTGCTGACTGGGATGCGAATCTCGAAGCATGCGCCCCCGCCGGGACTCGGCTCGACCGAGATGCGGCCGCCGTGCTCATCGATGATCCTAAAACTGACAGAGAGGCCGAGGCCAGTTCCGCGCCCGACCTCCTTGGTGGTAAAGAACGGTTCGAAAATTCGGCGGGTTTCTTGGGGAGAGATTCCAGGACCATTGTCTTGGCAGCGAAACAGGATGAACGGTCGCTGCTTGATGCCATCCTCGAGGCGCGTCTCGATCGCGATTCGGGGCGGGCGGTCTTCGGGGTTACCCTCCATCGCGTCGAGTGCATTCAGGATGATGTTGAGGAACACCTGGGTGAGCTGATCTTCCATGCCGACCGTCTCGGGGATCGCGTCGGCGAGATCGAGCGAGATCGCCACGCGGTTGGCCCGCTTGTCGTACTCGAGTATGTGTGCAGCATTCCCGACCAGTTCGTTGATCGAGCACGGCCGCCACTCGTAGCGGGGGGGGCGGGCGAAGTCGACCATCCGGTGCACAATGTTGGCGATCCGATCGATGTGAGTTCGCACCAGCTCCAGCTTGCCCTGGACGTATTCGTCGTCGTTCTTCCGGAGGACGGTCTGGACGACCGAGGAGATCGAGGCGAGGGGGTTGCCGATCTCGTGGGCGACTCCCGCCGCCAGCAGCCCGACAGCCGCCATCTTCTCCTGGTGGATGAGTTGTCCTTGGAGACGTTGCTCTTCGGTCGTGTCATGGCCGACCCAGAGCGATTCCATCGTTTCTGAATCTTCGGTGGGCACAGCGGTGGGGTACCAAGTCACGATGCACTCTCCTCCGTCGCGGGCGCGCAGACGCTGCGGCCCGAGTCGCCGGGAATTGGCTTTCGAGACTTTGCGTTCGAAGAGTCCGGCGACTTCTTTCGCCGCGCGTTCTTGGTCCGCCGGCATGACCAGCGTCTCCACGTAGTTCTGTCCGATGACAGAATAGCGAAAGGCGCCGAAGAGAACTTCGCACCCTCGGTTGTAGTGGATGATCCTCCCGTCGCCATCGATGGAGAGGACCAGGAGGGAGGGGGCGTTGAGGAGGACCCGAAGGAGCTCTTCGATGCTACGCCGCTTGCGGCTCTGCACGGCGACCGTCTCCGCCTCGAGTTCCAGGTCGTAGGCGTGAGAAATCAGAGAGAGGTCCAGATCGAGAATTCGGTTCACTGAGGAGATCATCTGCAAGCACTGACTGGTGTCGTGGTCGTACACTTCACAGGTCAGTTCGATGAGGAACTCGCGAACGACATGGAATGCGGCGACGGTGTAGCGCTCATCGACTCCGATGTGCATGTGGACCGAGCCGATGGTGAGTCGTCGTTTTGAGTAACTGGCATCGTAGGTCCCGGCGAACAGCTCAGCCGCCCACGTCTCCCATTTGGTGCGCAGCCCCAACAGGGAGTACCCGCCTCCCTCGATCACCTGGGCGACGACGTCGTTGCGCAGAATGAACTCATAGAAGCGCTGCGAGAACTCCAGCCGCCGACGCTCGAAGTGAGGCGCGAAACCCGTGAGGCGTGCGACATCCTCGTCGCCGAAGCCGATGTAAGTCTTCAGCTCCGCGATGATGATCGCAGGGCCTCCGCTGGCTTGAGTCTTAGAACTCGGCACGATCTTCTCGATTCTGCGACGGCTCGGGAGCCGGGAGTGGGTGGGGGGACGGGCGAGTTCTTCGGCCACGACCCCAACAGTCGGGCTGAAAGCAGAGATACACGCCCACGGAGCCCTCTCCTCGCCGCTCCACTACCTGCAACTCTAGGCATCCACCGTACCGCTTGAGGTGGAGACGCCGAGAAGGCGTGTGGGGGCGAGAGGGCGCGACGTCGTGATCGGAGCGGGGAGGCAATTGCGAGCCGCTGCGCCCCCTGGATCTACCCGGCAGATCGTGATGAAGCCGCCAGAAGAGGTGACCAGACTCTCACCCGGGACGCGCAAGATTGCGAATCACTTCCGGGGAGCGGTCGCAACTATGAGAATCCTGCCGGGGGAGATCGATCGGGGGGGAGAGCTGAAGTGACTACCCAGCCATGACTTACGGAGCTGCTACGTTCCTGCCCCATTGGGCCACGGATCTGCGAAGTGCCTCTCAGGAAGGGGGAGGCGTGATTCCAGATTCGCGAAGTTCCAGTGCGGCCCCAGGCGAAGATCGCACCATCGACGTCCCTTCTCCCGAGCCCGCGTCCTCCGGCGGTGCGAATCGGGCCCCCGACGGTACGCAGCGAGGCCCGGGGTTCTTCGTCGCCTTCTGCCTCCTCGCAACGGCGCTCTGGATCCTCGGCACCGGCGGGGCGAGCAATGTGGTTCCCGACCTCGGAGGCACTCCCTCCTTCGATCGCGCGCAGCTCACGACCGCGAGCCCACGCACGCCGCTCGCCCACCCTCCCCAGCTCTTCCTGAACGGTTTCGAGCGGAGCTGTGAAGACTGCCACGCCACTTTCGAGCCGGGGGAACGTGCTGCCGCCGCGCGCAGTGAGTCGGAGCGTGTGCAGCACGTCGACATCGTGATTTCTCACGGACGGAACGACCGCTGCCTCGGTTGCCACCACGCTGACGATCGCAATTCGCTCTCTCTCCTCGATGGGACCCCGATCCGCTTCGACGCCGCGGAGCAGCTCTGTCGGGAGTGTCATGGGCTGGTCGGGCGAGACTGGGAGGCGGGGACTCACGGGCGCACGCACGGCAGTTGGCGCACGGGTTCACCCGAGCAGAGCCGCCTCACCTGCACCGAGTGTCACGATCCTCACTCACCCGCGTTTCCGCGGATCGCACCGCTCCCCGGCCCGAACACTCTGCGCCTCCCGCCTCCGTCGGAGCGCCCTCCCCACTCTGCCGAGCCGCTCTGGCCACGCAGCGCGATTGAAGCGTCCAGAGTGAATGACGCCTCGAGAGGACCCCACTGATGAAGCAGACCCGTCGCAGCTTTCTCCGCCGAAGTGCTGCAGCCGCGACTGGCCTCGCAGCCGTCGCCGCTGCGCTCAGCCCCCTCAGGGAGCTCGAAGAGGGGCAGATGCCCGATCTCGAAGGGTTCCTCCAAAAACACTACAAGGAGATGTCGGAAGAGGAGATGGTGCGCGCCCTCGAGCGGATCGAGGCCCGAGTCGAGAAGGACTACGGAGTCCGAGCCCAGGTGAGTGACGTGCGCGCACAGGACGGCGTCGAGTTCGTGTACGCCCTCAATCTCAGTCGGTGCATCGGTTGCCGCCGCTGCGTCCACGCTTGCGTCGCGGAGAACAATCAGAGTCGCGCGCCGGAAATCCAGTACATCCGTGTTCTCGAGATGCCTCGCGGCACGCTCGATCTCGAGAAGGGCAATCACCACTACGATCACCCGACCGTTCCTGACGACGACCACTACTACCTGCCGGTTCAGTGTCATCAGTGTGCGAATCCGCCGTGCACCAAAGTCTGCCCGGTGGAGGCGACTTGGACCGAGCCCGACGGGATCACGGTCATCGACTACGACTGGTGCATCGGTTGCCGCTACTGCGAGGCAGCGTGCCCCTACTGGGCGCGGCGGTTCAACTTCACGAAGCCCGAGATCCCGAAGGAAGAAGTCAACCCACGGATGAGCTACCTCTCCAACCGCCCTCGTCCGAGCGGCGTCATGGAGAAGTGCACATTCTGCCTTCACAAGACTCGCAACGGCGAACTCCCTGCATGTCTCGAAGTGTGTCCAGTGGGCGCGCGCAAGTTCGGGAACGTCCTCGATCCAGAGAGCGAAGTTCGGAAGATTCTCGAGAAGAAGCGGGTCTTCGTGTTGAAGGAAGAGGCGAATACCCTGCCGCGCTTCTTCTACTACTTCGATGAGCGCTATGCCGCGGGCGGGGGACCGGAACCCGGCGGCGCTCCAAACCACAGCCTCCCCGCCGATGATGTCCCCAAGGGTAGTGCCCCGGCGGGTAGCGGTGAGCATGGCGAGCATGGCGAGGGGGGATGATGCAGAGTCACGCGCCTCCCTCTGGCCCGGCAACCTCGACTAGGCCGGCAGCAACGCCCGAGAGCACTCGCGAACGCTGGGCCGCGGGCGCGAAGGAGTACGGGGTCTTCTTGTTCCGATGCTTTCGTCTGAGCTTCGTCGGGAACCGGACCTATCACCTGTGGATGCTCGGCTTGACGGTCGTCGCGCTCCTCGGATTGAACGCATACTGCAAGCAGTTCGTCTCGGGACTTGTCACAACTGGGATGACCGATCAAGTCTCGTGGGGGATGTACATTGCGAACTTCACCTTCCTCGTCGGCATGGCCGCCGCGGCTGTGATGTTGGTGATTCCGGTCTACATCTACAAAAGCAAAGAGCTGCACGACCTGGTGATCTTCGGAGAGCTCCTCGCGGTCTCCTCCATCATCATGTGCCTCATGTTCGTCACCGTCGATCTCGGTCGCCCCGATCGGTTTCACCACCTGTTCCTCAGGTTCAACTGGCCGATCTCAATGCTGACCTGGGACGTCTTGGTCCTGAACGGATACCTGCTCCTCAACGTGCACATTTGCGGGTACCTGATCTTCTGCGCGTACCAGGGGCGCAAGCCCAGCCGACTCTTCTACATTCCGTTCGTGTTCCTTGCGATCTTCTGGGCGGTGAGCATCCACACGGTGACCGCGTTCCTCTACTCCGGTCTCGTCGCACGCCCCTTCTGGAACAGCGCGGTGGTCGCGCCCCGGTTCCTCGCTTCGGCATTCGCAGCCGGGCCGGCGTTCCTGATCCTCACGGTGCAAGTCATCCGGCGAGCGACCGCCTATCAGGTTCCCAAGCAGGCGCTGCAAACGCTCCGAAATGTCGTGACCGTAGCGCTGACGATTCACCTGTTCTTGCTCGGGAGCGAGCTGTTCACAGAGTTTTACACAGACAGCGCGCACGCCGCGTCCGCGAAGTACCTCTTCTTCGGCCTCGAAGGCTTCTACGGTCTGGTGCCGTGGATCTGGACCTCGATCGCGATGAATTTGACCGCGATCACCCTTCTCTACCTGCCCGGGAGAGAAAACGTGACGCGTCTCAACGTCGCGTGCGTCCTGATGATCCTTGGCATTTGGATCGAGAAGGGGATGGGCCTCATCGTCCCCGGCTTCGTGCCGACCCCCCTCGGCGAAATCGTCGAGTACACCCCGACCCTCAATGAGACCTTGGTTTGCCTCGGGATCTGGGCGGGCGGATTATTGATCTACACCATCCTCGTACGGGTCACGGTGCCAGTACTTACGGGAGAGCTGCGCTCTGATCGGAACGGAATCCCTGAACCAAAGTAGTCTTTCCGTCGCGATCGCCCGCCGCTCCTGACGCCGTCATATGGGCAAGAAAGAAAGAGGACGAGATGAAGAGGAAACCGATTCTCGGAACACTGCTGCTCACAGCCCTCTGGGTTTTGGCCGCAAGCACTTCGAGCGATGCGCAGATTTTTGGGCCGCGGGAAATGTCGGAGCAAACCGCCGAGTGTCTCACGTGCCATGCGAAGCAGAACCCGTCGCTCTACCAGCAGTGGGGGACGAGCAAGCACTACCGCGGCAACGTCGGTTGTTTCGAATGCCACTCCGCGCAACCGGAAGACTCCGACGCCTTCCTTCACTACGGGCAGCAGATTTCGGTGATCGTCAGTCCCAAGGATTGCGGTCGTTGCCACTCGAAAGAGGTCGAGGAGTTCACGTCGTCTCACCACTCGAAGGCGGGACGCATCCTCGGCTCGCTCGACAATATTCTCGCTGAAGTAGTCGAAGGAAACTCTGGGTTCATCACCGCGATGTTCCCCGGCGGGGTCTCCGCCGCTGCGGTGAGCGGCTGTTGGCAGTGCCACGGATCCGAAGTGAAGGTTCTCCCTGACGGGAGTCTGGATCCCGCGACCTGGCCAAACACCGGGATCGGCCGCATCAATCCTGACGGTTCGGAGGGGTCTTGCACCGCGTGTCATAGCCGTCACGCGTTCTCAGCCGCTCAGGCACGCCAGCCCGAAAACTGTGGGAAGTGCCACATGGGTCCGGATCACCCGCAGAAGGAGATCTACGAGGAGTCGAAGCACGGCGTCGCGTTCCGCGCGAACATCGACAAGATGAATCTCGACTCTCCGAAGTGGATCGTCGGCGAAGACTACTCCGCGGCTCCCACCTGCGCGACCTGCCATATGTCGGCGACCAAGAACCAGTCGGTCACCCACGACGTCGGGATGCGGATCAGCTGGAACAACCGCCCCGCGGTCTCCATCCGACCCGAGGTCTCCGACAAGAAGCTTGGACTCCCCGGAGCGAACGTTCCGTGGCAGGCGCGCCGCAATCAAATGAAGGATGTCTGCCTGAGCTGCCACAACGAGAGCTGGGTGGACAACTTCTACGTGCAGTACGATGAGCTGGTCAAACTCTACAACAACAAGTTCGCGAAGCCGGGTCTCGAGCTGTACGCCCTGGCTCAGCCGCTCCTGCGCCCGGTGAAGTTCTCGAACCCGATCGACTTCACCTGGTTCGAAATCTGGCATCACGAGGGGCGCCGCGCACGGCACGGAGTCTCGATGATGGGCCCCGACTACACCCACTGGCACGGCACCTACGAAGTGGCGAAGCACTTCTATTCGAAGTTCATTCCCGAGCTCGAAGAGCTGATCGAGAAGGGGAAACACTCCGACAACCCAGCCCAGAATGCCGCGGCGGAGAAACTCCGCGCCGGTCTCGATCGGATTCTCTCTACGGAGGATCACCGTTGGTTCATCGGAGGGATGGACCCCGAGGAGAAGGCGCGTCGCGACAAGGCACGCAAGGAGTTCCAGGATCGCTACGCGAAGGATGGCGAGAAGAAGGAGGAGTGAGGTGCACCCGGGTGAGGCGGATGGCAGCATGTCAGCGGTGTTTCAGATGAAGCCCGAGAGGAGAGCCGATGGAGGGTGAACGTCGTTTGACAGAAGAGGACGCCCGCGAGGCTCTCCGCGGTCATGTTTCAATGAAGGCGCATGCCGCGCGCGAGCTCTACGGGACGATCGATCGCCCGACCCTCGAGTTGATCCTCAACGACCCCGAGGTGACGCGCTGGCCGACGTCGATCGTGTTCGACTCGGAGTCTCTGCGCGCCGGAGAGTTCGGATTCGCCACGCCGGTGCCCGGATCCCCGGTGGGGGCGTGGCAGATCACGCTCCACCCCCGATATTCAGGCGATGACAGCGCCGTGGTGATGCTCGCGGTCTACCACATGGTCTCGATCAACTACGGCGAGATTGCGACTCACGAAGAAGCGGAAGAGTTCGGTGCGACCTTGCTCGGGCTCTCCGAGGAGGACTACTACACGGAGGTTTGCGCGCTCGCGGATCGAGAGTCATGACCCCGGTTCCGCGGAGATCGAGCGACTACTCGTTCAGTATCGCGAGTCGCGCTCCGCGGAGCTCGGTGTGGATCCTGGGGCGCGGACACGGAGTTTCGGGGTCGTAGAAGCTGGAGTAGTCGTAGAGCGCCACCCCGGCCGCACCGCTCTCGCGAGCGAAAACCATTTGGCGCACAAACTGCTCCGGGTCGGTCTGCCGATAGACACCGACCCCTGCGATCACACTCTCCCCCGGCGCGACCGCGAGACACTCGCGGAGCTTCCGTTCGAACGCCTCGTCGCTCTCTGAGTAGATCATGGGGACGGCAGCGTCGATCCAGCCGCGTCGCAACCAGCGCACCCAGTCTTGCTGGGTGGCGAGGGCAACCTCGGGAGTCGCGAACACCGCTGCGGTGAGCAGCGCATTCGGCTTCGCGGTGATCATCGCGCCTCGAATCTCTTTCACGAGGCTCGTCACGCACTCCGTTCGCCACTGATTCCACTTCTCTGGTTCCTCCGCCGGCGCCTTTCCGCCCGCTTGCTCGTAGGCGAGGAGAGTCGTCGGGTCGAAGGGGTAGTCTTTCCCCTCCTCTCGGAAGTCACCCAGGAATCGAATGTAATCGAGGTGGATGCCAGCGACGTCGTACTGGGTGACGATCTCTTCGATCACAGAAACGACGTGAGCTCTCGCCTCGGGCCAACAAGGATTGAGCTGAACGTACTCGCGGTTGAGCGGCTCTCGCTCCGCTTCTGCGTCGTACAGGAACCACTCCGGGTGGGTTGTGTAGAGCTGCCCGATTTTGACCGGCGGCGGTTCCGCGCCGCGCCAACCGGCCAGGGCGTTCACCCACGCGTGGAGGGCGATTCCTCGGGCGCGTGCTCGGGTGCACGCGACCTCGAGCGGATCGAAGCCTGGATCCTGGTGCCCGAACTCTTCCGCCCAAGGCTCGATCTTCGATTTGTAGAACACCGTTCCATTTCCCCGCACCTGGAAGAAGACGGTATCGAAACCGGCATCGGCGGCGCGATCGATCGCAGCCCGGACTTGGTCGGCGGTGAGGTAGTCCCAACGCTTCACCCAGAGCGCCTTCTGGATCGGGACTGCCCGGTGGGTTTGGAGACCACACCCCACGAAGAGGCAAAGCGCACTCGCCAAGAGCATGGTCGGGAACAGCCGGCCCATCACCGGAGATCTTTCAAAATCGGGGTGAGAGTCACGCCGAGAGTCGCGTGCCCGTCGATCTCGAAGTGCTCGACTTCGAAGCGATGGGGGGTGCTGTCGAGCTCGACCTCGATGCTCTGGGTGCGGGTCGGATGCCAGGTCCAATCTTCGTGGATTATGGTGTCGTCGAGACGCACGCGCACGCCGTCGTCGGAGACGACCTTCACCCGGTAGCGGCCGGCAGGCACAGTGAAGGTGCTGGTTGCCACGATCGCGAAGTGATCGGACGGAACTCCGTCGGCGGGAGCGCCGCCACCGATCTTGAGGTCGAGGTTGGCGCGCGATTCCTTGGCGAGCGGCGCGGTCGCGCGCACAATCTGCCAGTCCCCGGGTGGGTCATAGGCGCCGACCGCTTCCCAGCCTCGGTACTCGACCTCCCAGAGGAGAGCGAGCAAGGTTCCGCGCACGGTGACCTCTCCGTCTTCGGTCATCACCACGAAGGTGAAGGGAATCACCCCGGTCGTACCGGCTCGCGGACTCACCTGGATTGTGGTCGGGAGCCTTCCCGATCGTGCCGAGAGCTCGATCGCGCCGGCGATCGCATCAATGGAGAATTCGAGCCCGGGGCCGAGCAAGTGCACTCTTCCCGCAGAAACCCCTTCGAGGGTCGAGGGCCAGGCGCGCAGCTCTCGGTCACCGGCATAGGGGTAGGGTCCCCACTCGTCGATGAAAATCCGTTCTCGTCCCGCGCCTTCAATGTTTATCGGTGCACTCGGCGGCCACACGGATCCAAGGGGCCACTTCTGGTTCGGCTCTGATACCGACCCACGACCCTCTCGAACCAGAGTTTGGGCCGTACCCGTGAAGATGTTCTCTCCCACGATGGTGTTCTCGGCGTCTCGAAGCTCGATCGCAACCACGTCCCCATCGAACGTGTTGCGCACGATGTGATTGTCGCGCGACTCGGTGGACCTTCGCTTTGCGAACTCACTCACCCTGAGGGCAGGGTCTTCGTCCCACCAGAGCGAGACGCCGATGGGATTGTCGTTGAAGTGGTTGTCGACGATGACATTGTTGGAACCGTGCTCGATCGCGATCCCGGCGATGGAGTTCTCGCCGATCCGGTTCCCTCGGAAGGTTGACAGGGAAGAGTATCCGGCCCAAACCCCGTAGTTGCTCCCATCCAACCGGTTCTGCTCGAATCGATTGCCGGTGGAGAAGGTCGCCTCGATCGAGTTCGCCACGGCATGGGAGAAGTCATTCTGGGTCACAAGATTGTCGTTCGAACCGCCTTCCCCGGTTTCCTTCAGCGTTTCGTTTCCGGCAAAGAGGAAGAAGCCGTCGCCGCTGTGGGTGCCACTGTTTGCGCGGAAAGTGTTTCTCGAAGATTGCTCGAAGACGAGGATCCCCGCCGAATCCTGGCCGCGTGCGTAAATCCCGTGGCTGTAGCCGCGCACGCAGTAGTCGAAACGATTCTTCTCGATGATCGAGTCGGTCGTGCGCCAGAGCGCGAGCCCCCAACCAGACAAGAAAGACGCGTCGCAGCCGCTGACGGTAATCGCAGAAGAGCGGTTCAGGATGATTCCGTTCTGCCCCGCGCGCACGGTGACATCGGTCACCGAGGAGTTGCGAACCGACTTCAAGTGAAGTCCCGCGCCGTAGCGCTTCGACCACTCGTCGTCATCGTTTTCGTGGGGCCAGAGCCAGTCACTCGATGCCTCGGCATCGGGCGTGCTCTTCAGCCGCTGGCGAAAGTTGCCAGAAAGATCGCACCGTTCGATGGAATGTCCGGTGCCACCGATCACTTCGATCGCGACACGGTAGCCACGCACGGTTCCACCGAGGATCCGCAGCCCGGAGACCCCCTCCGCGCGAATTGCGACGCCGTGAAACGCATCGGGATCGATGCTGCTTTCCGCGCCGACCAGCACCACGCCGGTCAGATCGAGTGTCACGTTGTTGGCGACGATGGTGATCGCGGCGTTGTTGTCGAGGTCTTCGGCGTAGTAGACGCCGGGGGCGACGCGCACGCTGTGGTCGATGCGCGTCTCATCGCCAATTTCTGTGAGAAGAGGCAGCTTTGACTGTTGAGCGGGACCGACGGTTTGGCAGCCTACACTGAGCAATGTGAAGACGGAGGCGCAGACCAGGAAGATCGCCTTCTGGATCGAGGACTGACTCATTCGAGAGTCTGCCCCGGCTCGAGATCGACAACCTGGACCTGCAACCGCCCGAGCGCATCCCGCATCTGTTCGGGTGTGCCGTGGAGCGCAGGGAACGTGCCGTAGTGACAGGGGATCACGACCTGGACGCCGAGCAGGTTCGCTGCCTTCGCTGCCTCACGTGGCCCCATGGTGTAGGTGTCGCCGATGGGAAGGATAGCGAGGCTGGGGTTGTGCAGTTCGCGCAAGAGAGCCATGTCGCCGAACACGCAGGTGTCCCCGGCGATGTAGAAGCGAAACTCGTTCTCGGTCTCGACGATGAACCCCGCCGGCTCTCCCCCGTAGACAATGTTGTCGCCGTCGGTGATCCCCGAGGAGTGGTGCGCGTTGGTCATCGTGATCTGCAGCGAGCACGCTTCGACCGTTCCGCCCTTGTTCAGCTCGATCAAGTTTTCGAGCCCCTGTTTCCTCAGCCAATGCGCGATCTCAGGGTTCGTGACCACGGGGCAACCGTGCTTCTTCCCCAAGGGCACAACATCGGCGATGTGATCGGAGTGGCCGTGGGTGAGCAGGATCAAATCGATCGAGCCGGGGTCATGGTATTCCTTCGGGCACTTGGGATTTCCCTCGAGCCAAGGGTCGACGATGACTTTGTGACCGCTCGGGGTTCCGATGAGGAACGTGGCATGGCCGAGCCAGGTGAAGGTGGTGTCTTTGCCGAGATAGGACATGAACTCTCGCTTTCCTCACTGTCCGCGCGTTGCGGCGAGAAGTGCGCGGCCGCGCTCCTCGATTTTGCCGTACTGTTCACTTTCGATATCGCTCGGATGAAAGAGGGGAGCGACAAATCCGACGGCATGTGCTCCGGCGGCGAGGTACTCGGCCGCGTTCTCTCCGGTGACTCCGCTGGTCGGGACGATCTTCAGGAACGGGAGGGGGCCGAGGCACGCGCGAACGAAGCTGGGTCCCGTCCCCGGGCTGGGGAACAACTTCACCAGAGGGGCGCCGGCCCGGTGCGCGCGGAGCATCTCGGTCGGGGTGAAGCAGCCGGGCATGATCGCGACCCCGAGCTCGGCCGCGACCTCGATCACCTCCACATCGCACACGGGGGAAACGAGAAAGCGAGCTCCCGCCGCCACCGCTTCCCGCGCTTGCTCGACGGTGAGTACGGTGCCAGCGCCCACAACCACCTCGGAGTTGGCCGATAGGGTTGCGATCGCTTCTAGGGCGTTTGGGATCGTCAGGGTGAACTCGAGCGCGCGGAATCCCGCTCGCGCCGCTGCCTGCATGGCGGGGACGGCGCGGTCTCCGTGGGGAGTCCGCAAAATCGCGCTCGCTCGCTCCTCCCGAAAGAATCGAACAAAATCTTCAGGGGTCATCCCTCTCCTTTCCTGCGTGTGGAATCCCCGCGCAGCTCTGCCAACGGTACACGGGTCTGCCGAGGGTACACGGGGCGGACGGGCAGTATACGCGAGACGACTCGCCGGGTGGCACGCGCTCAAAGTGTCTCTCCGCTCACGCTTCTTTCAGGGCTGGTGGCCGCGGCGACCCCGATCGGGCATCCTGACCCGACGAGCGAGGCGTCGGATTACTGGATCCGAGCCTCACCAGCGTGCGCCGACGAGCAGTCCTCAAAGGGCGCAGGAAAGGGAATTGATGTCGGGAGAATGGAACCTTCTCGCCGCGGCGGGCGGCGCAGAGACGATCAGTCGCGGGATTCACCTTTTGTGCGCGATGCTCGCGGTTGGAGCGCTCGTGTTCCAGCGACTCGCTCTCAGGCCCGCACTCGAGGCAAACCCGAACGCAGAGCTTGCCGAATCGATCCGCAGGCGGTGGGCTCCGATGACTCACATCGCGATCACCCTGCTCCTGGTGACGGGGATGTACCAGCTGATGAAGGCTGGGATTCCGAAGGGGAAAGAGGACTCCGCGTACCATATGTGGTTCGGCATCAAGTTCGTGGCGGCGTTGGGCATCTTCTTCATCGTGACCGCCCTGGCCGGACGGAGCGCCGCGTTCGAAAAGCTGCGCCAAAAGGGGGGTCTCTGGGGATCGATCGCGATCGTCCTTGCCCTCGTGGTCATCGCAATATCTCTCCACCTCCGCGCGATTCCGGTTCCGGCATGATCATCGACTCAGGTAGGCCGTTTCTTCTACGAAGGGTGAAGCCGTGATCCACCGCAAGATCGGGAAGCTGCTCATCGGGCAAGCAACTCCGTTCCAAATTCTCGCTGCATGTCTCTTGGGGTCGTGGATCGGATTCATGCCCGGTGTGATCCAAGCGCCCGGTTCGATCCTGATTCTCCTCGCGCTCCTTGCAGTTTTGAACGCCAACTTGTGGCTCGCCGCCGCCGTGACGATCATCATGAAGGGACTCAGTATCGCGCTGCTGCCCTTGTCCCATGGCGTCGGCACTTTTCTTCTCGAGGGACCGACCGAGGGGATTTTCCGCACCTTGGTCAACGCCCCGTTTCTCGCGTGGTGCGGCTTCGAGTACCACGCGGTGACCGGTGGCTGGGTCGTGGGTGGCGTGTTCGGCCTCTTGCTCGGCGGCCTCCTCGCCCGCGGGCTCTCCAAGCTCCGCTGTGCGTTTCTCGGGCTCGACGCCGGATCAGAGAAGTTTCGCGCATTCGTGTCGAAGAAGTGGGTCCGGATCACTTCGTGGCTCCTCCTCGGCGCTGCGCCCAAACGGAGCACTCTCGAAAAGCTGGCCGGAAAGCGCATCGGCATGCCGGTACGCCCTCTCGGCGCGGTGTTGGTGATGGGGCTCGGAGTGCTCTTCTGGATCGTTCCCAGTCTCTTGGCAGAGCCGATTCTGACCGGTGCGCTCCGCGGCGGGCTCGAGCGGGCGAACGGTGCAACCGTCGACTTGGAGAAGGCGGAGATCGATCTCGGAGCGGGACGATTTACTCTCTCCGGGCTCGCCATGGCCGATCGAAACGCCCTCGAAAGGGATGTCTTGGCTGCGACCACCGTCACCGCCGATCTGGACGTGCGAGCGCTCCTCTCTCGCCGGTGGAAGATTGAAGACCTCGTGATCGAGCAAGCTGCGAGCGGAACCGATCGCAAGACTCCCGGAACGGTGGTGACCAAGAAAGACCCCACTCCGCCCACTCCTCCTCCCGCGCCACCTGAGCCCGAGGATGGGACGGAGATCGTCACCCTGGATGATTTGCTCGAGGACGCGAAGGAGTGGCAGAAGAAACTCGAGCAAGCGAAGAAGGTGTTCGATTGGGTGGTCGGAGGGGACGAAACGTCGGTTGCCGAGGAGACCGCGAGTGTTTCCCCGCGCTGGTCCCGCGCGGAGCACCTCATCGAAAAATCACCGACCGTCCTCTTGGATCACCTGCGCATCGCGCGTCTCGAAGCGCTTCAGATCGGCGGCACCCTGCTCGAAGTCGAAGGGTGGAACCTCTCGACGCAACCGGAGCTGGTCGCGAGCCCGGCGGGGTTCTCGATCGCCAGTACCGACGGCACCTTTCGTGTCGCGGTGAACGAGTCGGAAGTCGATCAGACCCCGCTCGCCGAGCGCCTCGTGTTTCGCAGGAGCGGGATTTCCGGCGACGCGGTGGGGGAGCAAGTCCGCTATCACGGATCCCCTCTTCTCGCCGGCGGCACCATCGACATCGAGGGAGGGGGACGTTGGTGGCGCGAAAACGGGGTGAGCCTCGATCTCCCGCTGAAGATCACGCTGAACGAGTGCGAAGTGCGAATTCCCGGCTCCGATCGGATGGAGCGCATTGCAAGACTCGAGATTCCGATCCAACTCTCGGGGACTCTCACGTCCCCGCACTTTCGGTTCGATCAAGCCGATCTCATCGATGGGCTGATTGCTGCGGGACGCCAGGAGCTCGCCGACCGGGCGCGCAGTGTGTTCAATGAGAAGCTCGGAGCGGAGACCGATCGTCTCAAGGAGAGTCTCACAGAGAAACTCGACGAAGAGATCGGCGACAAGCTCGGTGACGAAGCGAAGAAGGCGGTCGAGAAGCTCGGCGGCGGATTGCTCGACCGGTTCAAGCCGAAGAGTGACGACTGAGTCGACTCGCCAGAAACCGTCGCGCTGTCAAAAAAGGAACTCCCGGTGCTGCGCGCGCAGCACCGGGAGTTCTTCGTTCTAGCGACTGGCCGTCATCAACAGCCGATCAAGTCGCCGGTCGGATCGGGGCCGGGGGTCGGGAAGGGCGCCTCCGGTGGGGGCCCCGAGACGAAGAGGAACGTGAGGAGGTAGATCGCATCCGCGAGGTCGATTCCGCCGCTGTCGTTCGAGTCCGCAGCGTCGTCGCAGGCGAAGGGCGGACCGTTCGAGAAGAGGAAACTCAAGATCGTGATCGGGTCGCCGAGGTTCACCACGCCGTCATCGGAAGCGTCTCCGCGCAAGAACGGCGTCGTGAGCCCCGTGACCACCACCGAGCAGGCGCTCTCGCCGCTCGTCCCCGCGCTCGTGCGCCCGGCGACGGTGTACGCCCGCGTGCCGTTTCCGACTGCGGAGTCGACGAAGAAACTCTGTCCTCCCGGCACGATCGCGATTTCGACCCCGCCGCGACGCACGACCACGTCATCGTAGCTCAAGGGCGCGGACCAAGTGAGAGTGACCACGTTCGCATCGGTTTCCGAGCAGTCGAGATTCTCGGGGGGATCGACGGGGTCTGCGGCCTTCAAGGTGACGAGCATCGGAATGCTCCCCGCACTCCCCGAGACGTACAGCTCGGGTCCCGACCGTGCGATGCCGTACGCGGGATTCATGCGAATCTCTGAGAGCGAGATTTCGGCGTTGGTCAGAGTGCCGTCACGGGAAAACTCGATCGTCTTCGTGATCAATGTTTCGAACGGACCCGCAGTGGTCGCGGTGAACGCATCGCGGACCGGGTCGAGGGCGAGGCCGAGATTGAAGACGAACTGTTGGAACGGCGGCATTGGGTGGGGGAACGAATCGATGATCTGACCGGTGAGATCCATCTCGAGAAACTGGTCTGTGTTTCTCTCGAGGAACCAGAAGGTGTCATGGTCGGGGTCGTGAACCATCGCGGCGGGGTAAGTCACAGAAACGCCGACCACCGGGCCGGGAATCGTGATATTCGTCGGACCACTGAGCACGGTCCCTGCCGTGTCCTGCTTCCACAGGTGGAACACCTGCGGTTGCCCGAACGGAGCGGGGACTTGCCAGGTGATGCTCCAAATCTCGCTTTCCGTCGCGGTCGGTCGGACTGCGATGGCGGCGACGAGCCACGGGGGGTTCTCCGGCGCAGGAATCGTCCCCAAGAAGTTGAGGTCGACATCGAATCGGAACATCGAGACTCCGAGCGAGGAGGAGTTGGTCGTCACGACGAAACTTCCGTCGGACGCGTCGCGGGTGAGCTGGTAGGGGCTGAACGCGGGGTCGATGAAGTTGTGGCGGAGCCGCGCTCCGATGCCCACGCGAACATCGCACCTGCGCGGTTCACCGCTCACGCCGAGGGTGGTTGGAATCACGGCGTACTGATGTCTTCCGGGAGGGGCGGCGAGGTCGACGTAGCTCGTCACGTCTCCGGGGAGAGTGGCGATCGCCGTCCCGTTCCGCTCGATGGTGATCGAGTCGTAGGGGCCGTGGTTGAGGAACGTGATCTCGGCGCGATCGACCAGGTCGGGTTGCACGCACCTGAGGTACGAGACCGGAATGACCGGAGGAATCTCACGGCGGAGTCGGTAGATGCGAGTCTGAAGCGACCGGATCCCCAGGGCGAAGGTGACCCGCTCTCCGAAGAGCGTGCTGTTGATGACGCCGTAGTAGCGATCGCGGCTGATTTGCGCGGCGCCGTCGAGCGGGGTTTCATATCCGGTCGGAATTCCAGTGGCCGGGTCAACGCGAATCATGCGCGTGGTGCGGCGGTCGAACACAGTGCCGCCGGCGAGATCGATCGCTCCAAAGCCACCGCCGATTTCGGGGACGCCACTGACTCCGAGCGCAAAAGTATCGATGAAACTTGGGTCGGGGGTCGGTTCGATCACTTCGTCGGGGTGAAGGAACGAGCCCAGTAGAGTGCCGTCGCGCGCGAGTCGGTACACGATCGCACGGGTCGATTCGACCGCCCAGATCTCCCCGAGTCCGCCGTTGCCATCGGGGTCGTAGGCCATCGCTCCAAGGTAAGTGGGGTCGTCATCGGGAACGTCGATCTGCAAGAGGACCGGCGGACCGATCGGCACTCCACCGAGATCGATTTCTTGCATCATGTTGTCGAACGCGTTCACCACCAAGAGCGTGTTGGTCTCGGGGCGGAACGCGATCGCGGCGGGATCGTCGTCGGGGCCGGTGAAGGGGATTGGAATCTCTCCATCGAAGAAGAGTTGCTTGGTGTAGGCCTGAATCACTCCCTCGTTCGTCGTGATGTAGAGCAGCCCGCCCCCCTCGGTGATGTCGAGGCCGAATTGGATCCCGGCCATTTCGACAAAATCGAGCACCTGCCCTGCGCCGATGACCCCGGTGCACTCGACAGTATCGGACGTGAGGCTCGCCGAGACACCGTGCACGGAGTAGTCGTACACTCCGGCCGTGAGCCCCGCATCGACGAAGCCGGTGGCGGTGCCGGGAAGGGTCGCGATCGTGGTGCCATTGCGTTCGACGATCATCGAATCGTACCCCGGGCCCGGGACCCAGCTCATGGTGATCGTGTCGAGAAGATCGACGCACACGAGGTCGTTGATCTGAGCGATCGCTGGCAGGCTCCCGTCGACTATGAAGATCACTCCGAGAGCTTCCGCGGTGCCAAAGAGTGCTTCGATCGGGTCGCCGCTGACGGGATCGAGGATCACTTTGCGCACCAGTCCGCCGACGCCGCCGGTGCCCGCACCGGTCGAGAGGAGTGGGATCTCGAAACCGGTCGGCGTTCCATCGGGGGCGAGCCGCAACACTTCGGGAGCGCCCTGGTCGGTCCCGATGATGTCGATGCCGAGGAGAACTCCCTGGGGATCGAGGATCAGTTCGATCCCCCCGGTGTCGGCGGAGAGGCCTCCACCCGGAAAACCATCGGCATCTTGCGGATGGTCAAAGCTGCGGATGACGAATCCAAACAGATCGATCTCGTAAATCTGCGATCCGACCGTCTCGACGACGTAGATCGAACCGATGCCGCTCCCCCCTTCTGAGTGAACGGCCATTCCTCGGAGGACGGGTCCGCCCGGGTTTACGACCGGCAGGACCGGGAGGAATGTGTCGATGCCGGCCGCGGCACCAGTCTTGGTGATCTCGACGAGGTGCGAGTTCACCGCGTTGATCACGAGCAGGGTGTCGTTCAGCGGGTACCACGCGATGCCGGTGAGGCGCCCAGTGGGTCCGAACGGGCTGGGGATCGTCCCCAGGGGGGTGCCGTCGGGAGCGAAGTGGGTGATCTCCGGGTCGAGGAAAGAGGTCACCCAGAAGCTCCCATCGCTGCCGTCGATGGTGATTCCTTGAGGAGCAATTCCTGGGAACGGGAACTGATCGACCAGATCGCCACTTTCCCCCCGGAGGTCGCCGGTCGCGAGAGTGAGCGCGAAGAGCGTGACGCACATGATGAGAGCCTGTCTGGTCCGGGCCAGCGCCCGGGGGCGGAAGGCCCTCCTCATCTCAGGGGATTCGGTGCTTCGGGGGGCCAGGAGTGCGATCGGTGTGACGGAAGCGATCGGAGCCATGCAGGCCTCCAGCTCGGTGGGAAGGGATTTCGGAAAAGAGGAAGTGTGACGAATCACACATCACAATTCGGCTGGGCATCGTATCAGCGGGAAGCCCCTGGAGCGAGCTGGAGGGTCACTCCTCGCCCTTCAACGGCCCCTCCGCGATGGCCGGAGGTTCCAACGGCTCGTCGCTTTGGCGAGCACCCCTCCCCAGCCGGTAGAACATCCGCTAAAAAGGGCATCCCGACGAAGACACTATCTACGCAGCCCGGAATCCGCCGGGCCCAGAACCAGGAGAGCTCGATGCCGCTGACCCGCGACTTCGCTCCGGGAGATCCCCGGAGTCGGTGCCTCATCGTTTTCAGTCGGATCTGCCGGCACGCCCCAGTCAGTCGACTGGTCCTTCTCCCGGTTCTCGCCTTCTTCAGTGTTTGGATCTTGGGGCCCGGCCGAGCAGTTTCAGAGGCGGGATCCCCGTCGAAAGACGGCCCCACCGGTCTGCTCAGCCCAGAGGAAAATAGGGCTGCTCAGCCCCGCGCTCTCGCCAGCCTTGCGTCTTCAGAGGACGACGAAGACGATGAAGCCGAAGACGAACAAGAGGCCGCAAATCCCGCCGAGGACGCGCTCTTGAACGCTGTCTACGCCCACCAAGTCATCCCCGCACATCGAACCCGGCGCACACGCCAGAACAACCGGGGGGGTCCAACGGGGCCCGATCGTGAAGAGCGCGTCCTCGAGAGCGAGCAACGCTTCACCGAGATCTCCGAGCTGTACCCTGACACTCGGGCGGCGGCGGAAGCGCTGTACTGGATCGCGGAGTGCCAGCGGATGCTGGAGGACTTCGAGATCGCGCTCGAGACCTACGGCAAGGCACTCGCGACCAATGGCGGGGGCGCACAAGGGGGCGGCATTCGCCTTGGCACAGCGCGGTGCAAGATCGCGCTCGGTCACTTCGAGGAAGGTCTCACGTTCCTCGACGACATCCAAAAGAACTACATCGAGGGGCACGAGGTCATCGCCGCTCTCTACTTCCGAGGCGTCGCGTTCCGCGAGCTCGAGCGATACTCGGAAGCGGAGCAGGCCTGGAGCGAGCTGGAGAGCGAGTACCCGGGCGATCCGCACGCGACGAACTCGAAGAAACTTCGTGACACACTTCGCCCGGTGCGCGAGCGACTCAGTGATTGGATTCCCGAGTTCGACGTCGCGAAGAAGGAGTACGAAGCCACTCCGCGCGCTCAAAAGCGGGATGCGCTCCCGGCGGTCGAGAAGATCCTCGACAAGATCGGCACGGCGAAGGCGCCCGAGACGGAGCAGTGGCTCACCTCTCTCATCAAGAGGGAGGGCGGTGAGATTCGCGCCGCCGTCGTCGCGCCGCTTCTCCAAGTGGGGGGGCCGCGCGCGGCCAACCTGCTCGTCTCCAAAATTGATTCTTTCGGTGAGCCGACCCTGATCGCTCTCCTTCAAAACTTGCGCCGGCAGCACCTCGGGAAACTGAAGCTGAGTGCGTTCAAAGTGCATTTGAAGTCGAGCAAGAGGAACATCCAAACCTCGGCGGTCGATCTCTTCGGTCGCGCGGGGACAGCGGAAGCTGCGCGCGCCCTCGTCTCTGCGATTCCGGCCGAGGACAGTCGCGACAAACTTTCCGAATCGACGAGGCGCCTGGTGGGTCGAATCGAGGCTCGCCTGCGCCGCTTCCGCGACAAGAAAGCGATCGACTCTCTCGGGCGAATGCTCGGGAGTCGAAAGGAAGGAATCCTGCGCCGCGCGATCATCGCAGAATCTCTCGGCTACACCGGCTCGAAGCGGGTGGCCGAACAGGTCCGCGATGCGATGTTCGACCCTTCGAGCGAGGTTGCAGCCGCGGCGGTCCGTTCGGTCGGGCGCCTGCGGCCCAAAGGTGCTGCCCAAGAGATTGCGAAATTGATCATGCAACGTCGCGGGGACGAAGTGTTCCTGAAGGATGCGGTTCGCGCCCTCGTGAACCTCGATCCGACGAGCGCCGAGGCTGAGCTGCTTTCGATCTCCGATGCGAAGGACCCCGCAGTCCGCGCCCTTGTGATGCGTGCGCTCGGTAAGATCGGGAGCCCCACGTCGATCGACCGACTGGTCGAGGCGCTCGGGGACCGCGCGTGGCAGGTACGTTCCGCGGCGCTCGAAGCCACGAAAGGGATGGCGCATTTGCGAGTGATCGAGGCGATCGTCGCATCGCTCGAGAAAGAGAAGGGCGCACTCCGTCCCGCTCTCGTCGAACGCCTCATCTCTCTTCTCGGCGTGGACAAGGGGCCCGACCCGGTCCTTTGGCGCGAGCATTGGGATCATGCCAAACGCACCTATGACGAGAGCACAGCGCTCGCCGCTAGCGAAAAGGGCGGCAAGGGAAGCACGACGTTCGTGCGCAAGGCCGATCCGAAGGCGGCCCAGAGCCCGACCTACTTCGGAGTCGAAATTGTCAGCAAACGCCTCGCGTTCATCGTCGACGTCTCCGGGAGTATGTCTGCTGAGGTCTCGGTTCCGGATGACAAAGGTGCAACGAGCACCATGCGCCGCATCGACCTCGCACGGGATGAGCTCTTGCGTGCGATCGGGTTTCTCGAGGCGGGGACGTGGTTCAACATTGTGAAGTTCGACAATATGCCGGTCCTCTGGAGCCCCAAGCCGGTCAAACTCTCGAAGAAGTCGGTCAAGGGGGCGCGGTCCTTCGCTCAGGGGCTCCAGCCTCAAGGCGGCACGAACATTTACGACAGCCTCGAAATGGTGTTGAAAGCGGGACGCGTCGATACGATTTACTTGCTCTCCGATGGGGCTCCGAGCGCGGGGACCCATACTGAGCCAGGGAGGATTCTCGAAGAGATCGCCCGCCTGAACCAAGAGAGCCAAGTCACGATCCACACGATCTCGCTCGGCATGGACTCAGGATTCATGAGGGACCTGGCGGCTCAGAACAAAGGGACGGCTGTCGTCGCGGGGCAGTGATGTCGACGCGGGGAAGGGATGTCGACGCGGGGAAGGGATGTCGACGCGGGGAAGGGCTGTCGACGCGGGGAAGGGCTGTCGACGCGGGGAAGG
>CALEHF010000113.1 GCA_937876125.1 uncultured bacterium | reverse complement strand
GGCTCGACCGAGGAGGCGCTGGTGGGCGGAGACGGCAGAGGAGGATCGATCTCGGTGATGATCTGCTGGAGGAGCGCCGCGTCGGGCAGGTCGTCGGGACGTCCTTGGAGTAGATCGGCCTGCGCGAGAAGCTCCTGATAGCCGCGGACGGTGTCGCGACCCATGCAGAGTTGACGTGCGATCGCTCGCTGTCCTTGGCCGAGTCGAAAGAGTCGGATCAGCTCTTGGATCCGGTGCATGTCGGTCCTCCTGGCACTCATGTCCCCTCCTCGTGGGCTCGGGTGAGCGTGGAGGATGGGGTGCGTGGGAGTCCGACAGGAAGATGGCTCCGGGGATCGTCAGGTGGACCAGCTTGGGGTGAACTGGGTGGACCAGCTTGGGCGAACTGGGGTGGACCAGTTTACCCGAACTGAGCCGCTGAACCTGTGATCAAGGGTGGACCAGCTTGGGCCGAACTCAGGTGGACCTGATACCCCGAGCTGTGACAACGCACGATTGGCCGGGTACATTGCGGTTCGGAAGGCGATTGCTGCCGAAGAGAACACGCCGGTTTCGCAGGAAAGCAAGCGAGTGGTCTTGATGGAGCTCTGGCGAGAGTTCTGGAACTCACTTTCGCCAAGAGAGAAGCGTGAGGTGGAGAAGTCAGAGCGGTTCGCGCTTGAGATGAAGAGCAGGAAAAAGCGCTAGAGCCGTCACGGAGTGCTTGCTGCCCTCGCTTGGTCGTAATGAAGTTCGGGTTCGAATAGGATCTCACGCAAAGGAGGCTTGATCATGGCCAAGAAGAAGACAGCGAAGAAGAAATTGAGCAAGAAGACAGGTGGACGAAAGCCAGCTGCTTTGAAGATGCGAAAGGTTCCGACTGCTAAGGCGTCGGTGAACAAATCGCAAGCCATCCGGGACTACGTTGCGGCAAACCCAGAGGCAGGCCCGACCGAGATTTCGAAGGCACTGAGCGCAACAGGTGTTTCGGTCTCCCCTTCGTTTGTGAGTTTGGTGCGAAACAAGTCGGGCGGTGGAAGTAAGAAGAGGGGTCCGAAGAGAGGTGGGAAGGCCAGAGCGGTTCGGAGCAATGCAGCTAGCAGCGTTTCTATCGAGGACCTCAAAGCTGCAAAGCGGTTTGCTGAGAAGGTGGGTGGGGTCGACAAGGCGCGAGAGACGCTGAGTGCGCTTTCGACGATTCTCGACTAGTTCGAACCTTCGGTCACGGGCCACGCCACGTAACCGAGATTACCGGAACGCGTTTCCAATCTTCGAAGAGTGATCTCCGTACACCAGAGAGGACGGTACCTTCATGGCAGATCGGCAGGTAACCAGGACGGGGAAAGATCGCGACGGTGACATCCTCAAGCTCTGTGGCCCATGGGGCGTCGCCAACAAGGCCGAAGCCATCCGTCACATCGAGACGCGTGCGCACCGATACTACGTGGGGCGCGGGACGAATCCAGTATGGGTCATTGTCGTCAATGGGCCTCACGGAAAGCATCTTCGCAGCTCTCCTGACGGGGGCGTCTCGAACAACCTGGATTCTCTTCCGGACTGTTAATCTCGGGATTTGGCATGAAACGGCTACGCGCATGGGTAGAGGCTTTTGGCGGGGGTCTGCTCGTACTTGCCTTGGAGTACCCTATCGGAAGGCGAAGACGGGCCCCAAAGGTAGAACACGTCTCGACTGCGAGTGAGGCTCAAATAGACGTCGACTCGTGGGAGGGAAGCTTCTGGGAAGCGAGCGACCCAGCTCTACCCTCCCCAGCACCTCCTGGAAGTTGCGGTTCGAGTCATCGATACCCAGTGTTCTCGCAGCCCGTGAGAAGTCGAGGCCCTCGAGTACATGGAGCGTCGGATAGAACGGTTCCTGCGTGAGACGTCACCGTAGACCCTCAGTTGCCCCACGGACTTGCGGTACTCGTGTCAAAAGCATGAACACGTAGCGGTCGTTTGGGGTGGTGGTCTCGCCGCGTCTCCTGAATCTCCGTGGCCAGCGTTGTGAACCGTTGATGCGCCGCACCACCAGGTCCACCGTGGATTCCAACCCAAAGGTCGGACACCTTCCCGCGCGCGATCGCATCGACGATGTGGTCATCGCTGGACCCGAAAGAGACCCCATACGTAAAGATGGCCCCTCCCACAGAGTTGAGACTGCGGAAGCCCTTGTGAAGGTAGCCGCTGTGAATGATTCGAGCCCGCTTGTTCTCCCCAGAGTCCTCCGCCACGAACAAGGGGAACTTTGGAGGGTCCTCGTCCATGGCTGCTCGAATCTGGTCAACCAGCGCCAGTCGGGTGCGAGACCACGTGAGTTTCTGAACTTCGTGGCCTGCGTCCACAAGATGTAGCGCACCGTGGAGGTAGTACACGGTTTGCGAAGGGGCGAGCGTGCTGTCCCAAACAACCCACGCATCTTCAGGGTCGTCTTCTCGGAAGCCATCATCCAAGTTGACCGTTGGCAGCTTTGGGTCGTCCTGCATTCGTGTCCAGTACAGCAAGAGGTCGTAGTTCAGCGTGAAGATCTTCCCCGACGCGAACTTCGACAAGAACTCTCGACAGGCTCGGTAGGCGGAGAGCGGAACATCCCCTGGGCGTTCGGGGTGATTTCCTGCGAGTGTCTTTGCCAGCACGTCGCGAAGCCCGGCGTAGTCGGACCTTACGCTTGCGGCAAGCTCGCTATCCGCGCCTTGGTAGACATCAATCAGCTTGGCGGCGTCGTGGAGCCGTCGCATGACCCGCTCAAAATCCGTGGTGGAAAGCGCGTCGAAGGCTTCGCGCACATGAGGACTGAGGGACGCGAAGTCTGCGTGCTCAAAAAGTGACTGGTACGAGAACTTCTTCGCATCCAAGGCCATGCTGAATCCGTTGCCGAGCAAGAGATGGCGCTTCCCGGTCGCGGTCGCTTCGAGAGCGTCTGCGAAGGAGATGAGATCGAGGTCGGGCACGGTTCATGGCCCCTTCAACTTGAGCTGAGATGAAGGTCAACGACGCGAGGTCTTACACATGTGTATCGGAGGGCCATGAGAGGTCCCCCACCGGCAATTCGGCCGCCGTCAGCCCATGGTGGGCTCGGTCCGCTGAGACTCAGGCGTCTGGAAACTCGATTTGCCTCGCCATCAACTCTGCCTCAAGGAGCAAGTCCGGCTCGAGCTTGGAGAGCTGATCGAGAGAATCCTGGCTGTCGGACCGCACCGTCAGCACGAGGCAGGTGCCGTCGATAACGTCACCGATTATCACGTGCTCCCGGACCGGATAGAACCGCAGTCGTCCCGGGCGCTCGGGGCTGGCCCTAAAGAGGGAAACGTCCTCAGCAAGGCGGTGGAGCGCCGTTTCCAGGTCAGCCAGATACCGGTCGGCGATTCTCTGGCCCCAGGTTTGGACCGAGTTGCAGTCGATCGTATCGAGGTCTGAGAGAGCTCGTAAGGAGAAGCGGACCAGGGTCATGAACCTCTGCGTTCCGCCCGAACCGTGTCGAGCATGGCGCGCAGATCGCCCGAAAACTCCTGCGTCCGGCCGTCCCGCACGTCGGAATAGCCCTCCAGCACGGCGAGCCTGAGAGCCGCAGCGTCCAGCCGGTCCTTCTTCTCCCTGATGAGGGCGCGAACGAACTCACTTGGCGTGGAGAAGAGCGTGCCGTCACCGGAGTTCTCGTCGAGGAATGCGCGGAGCTCGTCGGTGAGGGAGAGATTGATCGATCGTGCCATGTGGCACCTCCTGGGTGGGCTTCGAGGGTAGCGCGTGTGACAAATATTGTCAAGAAGCGGCATCGCATAACTTGCACCCATTTCAG
>CALEHF010000112.1 GCA_937876125.1 uncultured bacterium | reverse complement strand
AGGGTGCCGGAAGCTCAAATCGTCGGTCGGAATGAGTTCTCCGACAGCCTCCTAGGAGCCCGGGCAGGCCGGTGCGCGTGCACAAGGGATCTCGTCCGGGGTGGGGTCCGGCGCGCAGGTATCGAACGGCACTGCGGGAACCGGCCCGGCTTCGAACATCGCTCCGACGAGAGTGAACAGATCGGCGAGATCGATCGCTCCATCGTCGTTCAGGTCGGAGGCGTCGAGGCAGTCATCGAGCGGGGCGATTTCAGCGAACGCACTGAGCGTTGCCACCAAGAACCCCACGTCGTCGAAGTCCACCATCCCGTCCCCTTCGAGATCCCCACGGCGGAAGTTCACGCCACCCTCGGGGAAGATCGTGATCATCGCTTCGGTGAGGGTCGGCCGGACAGACTTGCCATCGACCACGATAATGTTGTCGATCGGTCCGCCGGTTCCGAGCCCGTTTCGGAACCCGATCCGGGTGGTGACGCCGGTCGTCGATCCGACCAGTTCTTCGATCACGGTTTCGTAGGTCGCGATGGCGACTTCCTTCTCCGACGAAAGATCAAGTGTGACCTGTCCGTGAAAGTCCATGACCATGCCGACCGTCAGGCCGTCGGGGAGGAGCTGACCGTCAAAGAAATCGGGCGATGAGAGACCCGCGCCGGGTTCGATCGAGATGGGAGTCAAAATCTTGGGGTTATAGTCGGTCGCGAGTTGTAGACCTTGCACGTCGTGGGGGAAGCCGGGATTGGAGGGGTCTTCACTGGCGGTGACCCCGACCCGAATCGTTCCCGCGCCGGTGGCGGGGTCGAATCTCCCCACGGTCGCGACGGTTTTCAGCGAGAAGCCGAGTTCGGGCGCGTCGCGCAGTGACCCTCGGCACCCGACGCGGGTCGATTCGACCCCTTCGATCACCCCGACGATCCCGAGTTCAAGTTTCCCCATCGGAACCCCGATGCTGACCGTCGATTGGAAGTCCCCCGGGAGTGTCTCCTCCAGGATCCCCCGCCGAAAGACGCGGATCTCGTCGTACACCATCGCATTCCGCCACTCGATGACGACGGTCGCGATGGTGGGATCCAGCTGCGTGCAGAATACTGTCGCCACCGGAGCGGGGCGGAGCGTGTAGGAGCAGCGCCCTTCGCAGACGCGCTCGGCTTCCCGCCACCCGACGACGGTGTACTTCCTGACCCCAAAGTCCGGCTCGAGGTCGGTGTGGACGCGCGCAGACGCGGGGAGCTCTGTGAGAAGGTTACCGTCGCGCAAGATTGTCCAGCGGGTCACAGAGGTCTGGGTCGTCCAAGCGAGATCGACGGCGGTATCGGTCGGCTCTATCTGGCTCGCAGTGACGGGGAACGGAGGCACTCGTCCAGCGGGGAGACTTTTCTTCTTTACGCCGCCAAGGGGGAGCGTTTGAGCCCAGCTTACCTCTGGCGTCCACCGCACCTCGAGGTGCGCCCTACAGATGAGGGCCAGGAGGCAGGCGCACCCGATCGCAAGCAAAGTTCGCCCGTGCAGCATTGGATCAGGTCTTTCGTCCCGGGAAGAGCGGGGACGGAGTGCTCCCGCGCGAGGCAGAGGTATCCTCTCCTTCCTCACGTTCGAAAGCGAGGCGAGAAACACCCCAGATGGGTTGAGAAACAGGTATTGGCGCTTCAGCGTCCCCTGGTGATCGACTACTCTCCCCCCATGCGATACGAAGGCAAACTCTACCGACCGCCGAGCGAAGGGGATTCCTACATCCTCCAGGCGACGATCGGCTGCTCCTGGAACCACTGCACCTATTGCGACATGTATCGCGAGAAGGAGTTTCGGGTTCGTTCCCTCGAGGAGTCTCTCGAAGATCTCGAACTCGCAGAAGCGACCTATGGGGCGTCGATCGACAAGGTGTTCGTCGCCGACGGGGACGCGCTGATCTTGCCGGTCGAGCACTGGCTCGCCATCCTCGAGCGCTGCCACGCACTGTTTCCACGCCTGCGTCGGGTGAGTTGCTACGCGATGGCGAGCAACGTTCTCGAGAAGACCCCCGAGGAGCTCCAGACGCTCCGGGAGGCGGGCCTCTCGCTCCTCTATATCGGTCCCGAGTCAGGGGACGACCCGACTTTGAAGAAGATCGCGAAGGGCAGCTCCCACGCGGATCATGTTCTGGCAGCCCAGCGTGCGCACGCCGCGGGAATGAAGATTTCCGCCATCTTCCTCCTCGGGGCCGGAGGGACGGAGCGAAGTGTGGCACATGCACGCGAGAGTGCACGCCTCGCGACCGCGATGGATCCAGAGTTTCTTGCCGCGCTCACGCTCACCGTGATTCCCGGAACTCCCCACGCGCGTTTGGAGGAAAAGGGGCGCTTCACGCTCCCCTCGGTCGCGGAGCTCCTCGCGGAACTGCGCACCTTCATTGCGGAATCCGCTCCCACCGATGCCATATTCCGAACGAACCATGCCTCGAACCATCTCGCGCTCGAAGGCCGGCTCCCCGCCGATCGTGACCGTATCGTGGCGACGATCGATCAAGCACTCGCGGGGAAGATCGCCCTCCGCCCCGAGGGCTACCGCGGGCTGTAGAGCCTCCCCCTCCCGCAGGCGCTTCCCTCGTGCTCCCAGAAAAAAAAGAAGGGCGGGAGTCGTGAGACTCCCGCCCTTCTTTCACAAACAAGGTCGCTGCGAGCTTAGCACTGCGACGGCGGAGTCGCACAATCGAGCGCGTCCGGGGTCGGATCGATTCCGCAGCCCGGGAACGGTGCAAACGGTGCGGGACCACCTGAGAACAAGTAGCCGAGGATGAAAATCGGATCCGCGATGTTCACTTCTCCGTCGTCGTTCCCGTCGAGGGCGACGAGGCACGGAGCGGGACCGGCGGTGAACAGGTAGGCGAGAGCCGAGATCGGATCCGCGACGTCTGTCGCACCGTCACCGTTGACGTCGCTTCGGACGAACCCACCGGCCACCGGGTTGAGAGTCACGCTGCCGCTGATCACGGTCGGGGTGACCGAGTCGAAGCCGACCACGATCAGGTTTTCGATCGGCGCTCCGGTTCCGAGCCCGCCCTGGAGACTGACGGTCGTGACGACCGGCGTCGAACCCCCTGCGAGGGCCGCTGCGTTGGTGTCGAAGTCGACGACGGCCACCTCGGTGGTCGTGGTCAATTGCAGAGTCACCGGCGCTCCGGTGAGAGTCATGATCACGCCGACGGTGCCGCCGTTCGGAAGCACTTCCGACGCAAAGAATTCAGGAGTCGTGAATCCGGGCGCTTGGTTGATCACCGACGGAGCGAGCACCGCAGTGTCACAGACGAACCCGAGCGAGAACCCCGTGATATCGTTCGGGAAACCCGTGTTGCTGCTGTCCTCGGAGAGCGACAGCGAGACCGAGGCGCTCCCGCTGCCGGTTCCCGGATCGTAACTCCCGGTGGAGTTGCCGGCGATCGCGGAGAAGCCGAGCGGCGGTGGGGGAGTCACGTTGACCGCACAGCTCGAGAGCGACGACTCGGTCGCGTTCGAGACACCGGCGACCTCGTAGATGTGCTGCCCGAGCGAGACGCCATTGTCGGCGTAGCTCGTGGCGCTTCCGGCGAGAGAAGCGATCACCACACCATCTCGGTACATGTTGATCGACTGGTACGTCGTTCCGTTCGACCAGTTGAGGGACACGTTTTGGAGGTCGGGGTTCGACTGGGTGCAGGTCAGAGTCGGGATCGGGGCTGGCGTCAAGGTGACGCTACACGCGGTCTCGCCGGAACTGTCCACACCCGCGATGCCCTGCACGGAGTAGGCGTGCGAGCCGTAACCCGCGGCGGTATCGGTGAAGCTGGTGGCGGTGCCCGAGAGAGTTTGGATCGTCGTGCTGTTCCGACGCACGATGATCGACGTGTAACTCGTCGGGTTGCTCCAACTCAAAGTTGCGTTGGCTGAGGTTGGAACCGACTGCGCGCAGGTCAGGGCGCTGATCGACGGAATGAAGTTCCCCGACGGCGCGGAGACCGTGAAGCTCATGTTGGTCGGCGTGCCCGGCTTGAAGAGGCCCAGCGTCGCGGTCTGGTCCGACGGCGGAGCGTCGGCGGTGAAGTAGAAGTTGTAGAGCATCGACCAGCGGATCGCGTTGGCGTTCGCGTTGGTCGCGAAGGTCTGGGTCTCCCAAGTGATGCTCGAACCCGGGCTCGGAGTGGCGACCCAATCGACGGTCGAGTAGGGCTCGCCCGAGTGCCAGGTGATGTCGCGGAAGCCAGTGTTCGTGAGGTTGATCCCCGACGGGATCGGCACCGTGAAGCTCTGGGCGGAACGGTCCGAGTTCATGTTGTAGACCGCGTACTCGTAGTTCCAGGTTCCGTTCCCGTTGTCGATCACGTCGTACCCGACAATGAAGAGGCCCTCGCCCGGCACCTGAATATCGACCAGCGTGACGGCCGGTTGGAAGTCCTGCCAGGCTTGGATCGGCGGCTGCATCTGTTGCGTCGCACCGATGAAGCTCAGAGGGTAGTTGGTGGGGTTGTTGGCGACGCTGACGCGGCGGTAGGAAGCATTGTTGTTGTCGTTGTCTGCCGCAGCATCGTCCTGGCTGATGTACTGGCTGCTCACGAAGTAGAGGGCACCCGGGTTCTGGGCCGGGGCGAGGTCAGCCGCCGCGACCTGGACTCGACGAGCGATGGTGCCGCTGAAGCCAGGGGCGCTGAACGGATACGGGAACGCACCGGTGTGGGCGTTGACCTGGGAGCGCGGCCCGAGGTTGCCCTGGGAGCCGTTCAGTCCTGAACCGTAAGGATCGGAGCAACCGATGCCGAGTGCTTCACAGCCGGTGCCGCTTTGGCACGGTCCGCAGAAGCTCAGGCTGAGTGCGCAGAAGCCGTGCTTCAGCCAGCTCGCGCCGATGTGGGTGAACCGTCCATCCTTCAACTTGAACATGTCCTGAGGGATCACCGGGTGAAGCGGGTTCTGGCTCTGCCACTGGAGGACTTGATTCCCCACGTTGCAGGACTCGGTGCCGACCGAGTAGGCGTAGATTCCGCCGACTTGCCCGTAGTTGCTCACGTCCGTCAGGTTGCCGACGATGACGTCAGGTCCCTGCGCAAACGAGGGGATCGTCCCTACGAGAACCAAGAGGGCCAGAAGAGCCCCGACCCGGATGTGTTTCCCCCACGATTTGAGCTGGCGTCCGTTCATCTCTCACCCTTTCAAAGCGAGGGGCCGCGGGACCCCTCGAACGGTGGCGGTCGTCGGAGGGCGCAAGCTTTTGCGCCCTCGCTTTCTGACATGGTTGAAGGCAACCCAAAGTCTGCTTCGGTTCGGCTCTTGGCTGCTCCGAGATATCGGAGGTGTCGAGCTGACGCGCAATTCTGTCGCTTCGATCAGTGAGCCGAAGGTTGAGGTACCGTGAAGAGACTGCCCACAGCCATGATACGGAGGCGAAAGAGTCGCGCGAGGACGAATCGGACCTTTTTTGGTCGCGTGAGGGAAACTCTCGCTCGGACGGGACGACTCTCAAGTGTGCGAATCGCGGTGGGGCTGGAGCTCTATTGTGAAGCGCGCACAAAAAAACCGGCCGGAAACCTCGAGAGGTCTCCGGCCGGCAAGCCGCGCCTGATTTTCGATCCAATCAGCGCGCGTCGATCCGATCCGCTCTAGCAGCCTCCGGTGTAACTATCACACTCGGTGACATCCGCCGTCCCGTCAGATCCACAACCGGGGAACGGCGCCGCGGGCGCCGCCGTCCCGGAGAAGAGGAATCCGAGGAGGGTGATCGCGTCGGCGATGTTCGGCGTTCCGTCGTCGTTGATGTCGAGGGAATCGAGACACGTGGCAGGTCCCGCGCTGAACAGGTAGTTCAGGGTCGAAATCGCATCTGCGATGTTCACCTGAGAGTCGTTGTTGGTGTCGCCCCGACGGAAGATGGCGCCACCCGCGCTCAGGTCGATCTGACCGTCCACCTTCGCCGGAATAACTCCAGCAAAGTCGACGACGACAATGTTATCGACCGGCGCGCCGGATCCGAGTCCGTCAGTGAATTGGACCAGGGCGGTCGCTCCCGTGGCGTTCCCGGCGAGGGCGCCAGCGTTGGTCACGAAGGAGACCGAGGCCACTTCGATCGTGGAGAGCAGCGAAATCGTGGTCAAGTTGCCGAAGTCGACGACGACCCCGATGGTGAAGCCCCCGGTGACGATCTCCTTCTCGAAGAACTCGACCGGTCCGAGCGTAGCTCCTTCGTCGACTGTCGTCGCTTGGAGGAGGGCCGCGTCATAAGTCATGCTGACGCTCATGCCCCGCACCGGGTTGGGGTAGCCGGCGTTCGCGCTGTCCTCTTCGATCATGACTGAGAGGGTCGCGAATCCGATACCGGTGCCTGGATCGTAGTTACCGAGACCATTCATCGCGCGGAGGGTGAAGCCCAACGGCGGCGGAGCGAGCACGTCCACAATGCAGTCGGTGCGATCGCTCTCGGTGCCGTCAATCACGCCGCCCACCTGGTAGGTGTGGAGACCGAAGCTGAGGCCGGAGTTCGAGTAGCTGGTCGCAGTCCCCGCGAGGGAGGTCTCGAAAGCTCCGTCGAGGTAGACATTCACACTGTCGTAGGTCATGCCGTTCGACCAGCCGAAGGTCGTGTCCGCGAGTTGCGGATCGGGCTGGCTGCAGGACGTGCCGGCGGGAGCAAGCGGTGCGCTGTCGACGGTGCACGGCACACCGAAGGCCGAGTCACCGGCGAGCGAACCGGAGACGGTGTACTCGTTGATGCCGAAGCCCGGGTTGGTATCAGTGAAGCTCGTCGCTCCACCGGCGAGGTTGGCGATCGTCACGCCATTGCGAGCGATCGTGATGCCGTCGTACGCAAGGGGGTTCGACCAGTTGAGGAGCGCGGTCGAAGCGGTGCTCGTCATCTGAATGCAGGTGAGCCCCGTGACCGCCGCGAGGAAGTTCCCCGACGGCGCCGAGATGGTGAAGTCGAGCGAGTTCGTTGCGCCGGTCTTGAAGAGGCCGAGGGTTCCGGTGTTGTTCTCCGGGGGCGAATCCGCGGTGAAGTAGAAGTTGTACATTTGCGACCAGCGGATCGCGTTCGCGTTCGAGTTCGTGGCAAATGTATCCGTCGCCCAGGTGATGCCGAGGCCAGGTGTGGTGGTCACGGCCCAGTCGACGTCGGAGTACGGCTCGCCCGAGTGCCAGCTGTTGTCGTGGAACCCGACGTTCGAGAGGGTGACGCCGCCGGGGACCGGGACGGAGAAGCTCTGGCCGCCGCGGTCGGAGAACATGTTGTAGACGGCGTACTCGTAGCTCCAGGTGCCGTTGCCGTTGTCGATGACGTCGTAACCAACAATGAACAGGCCATCGCCGGCAGCTTGCACGTCGACCAGGGTGACGGTCGGCTGGAAGTCCTGCCAGGCTTGAATTGCCGGCTGCTGCATCTGAGTCGAACCCAGCATCGACAGGCTACGGTTTCCCGTTTGACCCACCGTCACTTGACGGTACGAAGCGTTGTTTGCCTGGTTGCCGGCGATCGCGTCGTCCAACGCGACATAGTGCCCGCTGACAAAATAGAGAGCGCCCGGGTTTTGGGCGGCGTTGATGTCATCCACGTGGACCTGCATGCGGCGCATGATCGTTCCCGAGAAGGGGGGAGCGCTGTACGGGAACGGGAACACGCCGGTCGTGGCGTTCACCTGAGAGCGCGGTCCGAGGTTGCTCTGGGTTCCGTTGAGGCCCGAGCTGTATGGATCGGAGCAACCTGGAGTGAGGAACTGCGGGCAGCCCCCGCCACCAGCGCACCCCGGGCAGATCCCCGGGTTCTGTAGAGCGCAGAAGCCGTGCTTGAGCCAGGAGTTTCCGATCTGGGTCAAGCGACCATCCTTGAGACGATACATATCCTGGGCGATCACCGGGTGGTTCGCGTTGTTGGCTTGCCAGTTGAGGTTGGTCGTCCCGATGTTGCACGAGGTGGTAGCAATGGAGTACGCGTAGATCCCGGTGCCTCCGGTGGTGCCGTACGAGTTCGATCCGGGGAGCGCCCCGACAATCACGTCCGGCTGCGCGAACGCCGCCGGTGCGGCGACGAAGCAGAGCAACACCACGAACAACCCGGTCAGCAGGGAGCAAACTCCCCGTTTCTTACCCTCGATCATTCCTCACCCTTTCTCCTGGGGAATCGCCGCTCCCCTGTTAGATCTCTCGAACCGTTTCAACTCGACTCAACAGGTGGGTCTTTCGACCTCTCATCAGTTTCGTAGCAGCGACTCGCGCCGCGAGTAGAAGGCGTTCTTACTGGGGTCCATCCGACCGTATGAGGCAGTCGAGCTTGAACGGCTCGGCACGTCGATCCTCCCCACGAATGGAAGGGTCGAGCGGAATGCGGGTGCGGGACCGCATGCATCTGGATTGGATCAGCCCGAGAGGGTTCCTTCGAATGAGGCTCGGAAACTCCGATGAGTCACACACGTTTCGCGCCACGCCAAGAAAAGGGTGACAGGAAGAACCGTGGATACCCAAAGGGTGGGACGAGCGGATGGACTCCTCGTGGACATCTTACGATCGTCAGAGCCGCGTGCGAGGTAGATTTCGTTACTTTCTCGTGATTTCGGAGACGGAGAGGGGGATAACGACCGTCGCTTTCCCGCTGCTCGACGAACTCGCGGAGGAGGACGGTGAACATCGAATCGCATGCCCCCGGCCCCAAAGAGCCGGAGAAATCGGACCTGCCTCTGGAACTCCAGATGTCAGCCAACGGGTTGCAAACTGGTGATTCCGGGTCATCGGCGGGTACGAGCCACTCTCTCCCGTCCGTGGTGATCCCCGTTGCATTCGGGGCCACAGTCGCGATGTGGGGGGTCGGCTACGTCTCTCACCTGGAATTCGTGACATTCCCTCGCTTCGCTCTCCTTCTGATGATCTTGATTCAAGTACTCGCCGGGAGAGCAGCGGCTTTTCGCCACCCGCGGGCGCTCCGAGCAGGGATCGCTACCGGTCTTCTCGTTTCGACGCTCAATTTGCTGATCCTCGCGTCGCTCCTTCGAGAGCCGGGGGAAGATGGGGAGTCGGCGTCTCTCGCGAGCGCGCTTCTCCCGATGGTCGGATTCTGGGTAGTTGGCGGGGTTCTCGGTGGGTTGGGGAGTCTCTGGGTCTCGAGCGACCGCGAGTTGCGCCCCTTCGATCCACCGCTCATCTTCACCCGCATCGCCGCAGCGGCCACGTTTCTCTTGGTCGTGATCGGGGGAATCGTCACGAGCAACGAAGCGGGGCTCGCGGTTCCGGACTGGCCCGCGAGCTTCGAAGCCAACATGTTCCTCTTGCCCCTTTCCAAAATGGTGAGCGAGAGCGCAATCTACTACGAGCATGCTCACCGGCTCTTCGGTGCGCTGGTCGGGTTGACCACGGTCGCGCTGTTCCCATTCCTTTGGGTGATGGACCGACGACGCTGGGTTCGAGGGTTTGCTGCCTGGGCTGTGGTTCTCGTCGTTGCTCAAGGAGCGATGGGGGGGCTGCGCGTCGTTCTGGCCGACAACGAGAACAACATCGAGAACTTTTGGAGTCTCGTCCTCCGGGTCGCCCATGGAGTCAGCGGCCAGGTCTTCTTTGCGACCCTTGTCGCGCTCGCGGCTTTTGTTTCCCCGAACTGGCGCACGCCCACGATCGAGAAGACCCAGTCCTTTGTCGCGGAGCGGCAACTGACCATGCTGCTTCTCCTCATCTCGCTGGGACAGTTGGTCCTCGGTGCTTTGGTGAGGCACATCGATCGCGCCTGGTTGATCCCACACATTGGTGGCGCAGTTCTGGTCGGTGGGCTGGCAGTTTGGGTCGCAGTGCGGGCGACCACTTTGTTCCCGGAGACTCCACAGGTTCGGGGAAGCGGCGTGGCGCTGCTGTTCCTGGTCATTACCCAGTGGCTGTTGGGATTCTTCTCGCTTGCGGTGACCGGGGGCGATGATGTGCGCGAGAAATCCAACGGAGCCTTGCAGACCATCGTTACCACGATGCACCAAGCGATGGGCGCTCTGATTTTGGCCACCGTGACGCTGCATCTCATCGGCGTATGGCGCCATTTGAGACCGCTCGATCGTGCGGTTCCCGCCCGTTGACCCTCGTCTTCTCCGCGCGCCGAAGTCACGCTCTGCGTGGGGTTTCCGAGGGGTGACAACCCACTCCGAATTCCCTTCCCAATCCGTCCGGAGCTGTGGACAAAGTCTGCCGGTTTGTTACCTTCGGCGCCAATGCGCGGATTCAAGGTGTTTTGGCAGCGGGAATCGAGCGTTGAAGAGTGCGGCACGTTTCCTCTGAAAGCCGGGAAAGTGGTCGGACTCGGGGTGGATCGACAGGTGGGGAATGGAGCGGTCCGGGTGCTGCACTCGGACTTCGTTCGAGTTCGGAGCGCGCTGAGATCAGAGCACGCTCTGAGTGAGGGCTCGACATGCGTCTCACGTCCAGCAGGCCAATGTCGGCACGGCTCGACGGAGAACCTTCCTTGCTGTTCTTCTCTCGACGGGGCTTGCTTTGCTTTGCTTTGAATAGTGTTCGATTCAAGTAGGCATTTGTGCGCATTTCCATGGCGTACTCCCCGGTCGATACCCCGAAGTATTCCCGAGTCGTGCGGCATCGGATGCAAGAAGAGCAAGGTCGGCACCGGACAGGCGCCGACCGTCCAAGTGGAGGAGTGCGTCGAAGTGACCGACGAACCGAAGCTAGAGAGCGACGCGGGGAATTCTGAAGGTATCGGCGTGCGCGAGCCGATCTTTCCCCCGTGGACCGATCACCTGGTCAAACTCCTCGGCCTGGGGGGAGCTTTCAGTGGCGCCTACGTCGCCATTTTGGCGATTTTTGGCCTGTCTCCCTACATGATTGCGATCGGCTACATGCCCAAGCAGGTCGTTTCCTACGACCACTCGCTGCACGCAGGCGAGCTCGGCATCGACTGTCGCTACTGCCATACAACCGTCGAGTACGCCGCCTTCGCCGCCATCCCTCCGACGCAAACCTGCATGAACTGCCACGACAAGATCTTCAAGACGAGCCCCAAGCTCGCTCCTGTGCGGGAGAGCTACGCGTCGGGCGAAGCGGTCGAGTGGACGAAAGTTCACGACCTCCCCGGATATGTCTACTTCAATCACAGCGCACATGTCACCCGCGGGGTCAGCTGCGTCTCTTGCCACGGCCGTGTCGACCGAATGGAGGAGGTGTTCCAGCAGGAGCCGCTGAGCATGGGTTGGTGCCTCGACTGCCACCGTGCCCCCGCGAAGAACTTGCGCCCGGTCCGGATCTCAGAAGTCGACGCTCTCGTCGCCCAAGGCTTGCTCGAGGCGCCACCCCCGAGCAAGTCGGGAATCCCCGCAAATCGCAGGCTTCTCGACGATGCACGCGTCACCAACCTCGGGTGGGGCCAAGACCTGTCAAAATCGGATCGCGAGAAGATCGGGCAAGTGCTTCTCGCCGAGCGGGGGCTTGTCGACGGCGGGGGCAACCCGACGGTTCGATTTGACACCTTGACGAGCTGCTCGACATGTCACCGATAAAGAACCAACAACCGAACGTGACGGAGAGTGACGTGACGGAAGAGCTCAAGACGGGAAAACTCGCGACGGGGAATGTCGTCACGGGGGCTCTCGGGGCGGGGAACGTCGTCACGGGAGTCGATCTCTGGCGCAGCCTCGACGAAGTGGCGAACACGGAAGAGTTCCGACAGTTCGTCGCGAAGGAGTTCCCGACCCATGCGCCCGAGGTTCTCGAAGGCGCGTCGCGTCGGAACTTCCTCAAAGTGATGGGTGCTTCGCTCGCCCTTGCAGGGATGGGCGGACTCACCGGCTGTCTCCGCTATCCGCGTGAAAAGATCCTCCCTTTCGCGAGCCGTCCAGAAGGGCGGATCCCTGGCGTCGCGGTCCACTACGCGACGGCACTCGAGAAGGACGGCGTGAGCCAGGCGCTCCTCGCCACAACGTTCGATGGCCGGCCGATCAAGGTGGACGGGAACCCCGATCACCCGATGTCGCTCGGAACTCTCGACGTCACCGGGCAGGGCTCAGTGCTCGAACTGTACGACCCCGCGCGCAGCCGCGAAGTGGTGCACGACAAGAAGGCGAGCACCTGGGCCGCCGCTCGCGATGCGTTACGCCGTGCGCACGCTGCCGGAGGAATGGCGGTCCTCGCCGCCCCGTCCAGCTCCCCGACCGTGCGCCGAATGCGCGATCGATTCCTCAAAGCTGGGTCGGGTGCGCAGTGGGTGGAGTTCTGCCCGCTCAGCCGGGATGCCGAGCGCGAAGGCACGAAACTGCTCTTCGGTTCACCGTATCGCCCGATCTACGATTTCTCCAAGGCTCGGCTCGTGGTCACGCTCGATGCCGATCCATTGATGACCCACCCGGCGGCCCTTGCGCACTCGCGCGGGTTCGCCGCAGCCCGGGTCGCGCGCCGCGAAACCAGTATGTTCCAGCGCACAGTCGCGATCGAGAGCCGTTTCTCGGTCACCGGTTCGGTCGCGGATCAGCGGATCACCGCTCGTGCTGGAGACATCGCGGGCATTGCGGCGCGGATCGCCGGAGCTTTGAACGCCAGCTTGATCCCCGCCGACCTGACTGCGGCGTTTGCAAGTGCAGGGAATCCGACCCCGGCGGAGGTGGCTCTCGCTCGCGACCTCAATGCCCAGCGCGGTGGAGTCCTTGTGATCGCCGGAGATCACCAACCGGCCGAGGTTCATGCGCTCGCGCATCTCCTCAACGTGGCCCTCGAAGGCGTCGGGTCGACGGTCCAGTACTCGCAGGACATCGATCCCACCCGTACGAGTCACGCAGATCAAATCACGAAGCTGGTAGGAGATATCGATGCGGGGCGCGTGAAGAGCGTGCTCATCATGGGCGGGAACCCTGTGTTCGACGCTCCGGCGGACAGCGGACTCGCAGGAGCGCTCAGCAAGGTCGCGACCCGCTTCCGCCTCGGCGAGTACCAGGATGAAACCAGCAACGCGTGTCAGTGGCACCTGCCCCAGGCGCACTACCTCGAGACTTGGCTCGATGGCCACTCTTGGGACGGTACGCTGACCCTGACGCAGCCGATGATCGAAGCTCTCTACGGAGGTCGGAACGCGGCCGAAGTGGTCGGCCTGATCCTCGACGAGACTCCGAAATCCGCCTACGACTTGGTCCGCGAAACGGTCGCGAGCTCGGCCACTGGCGATTTCGAGACCTTCTGGCGCGAGGCGATTCATCGGGGCTTCCTCGAGAATTCCGCCTTCCGCGCCGACTCGCCACGCCCCGATGGGGGCTGGGGAGCTGCGCTCACGAGTCGCGTGACCGCGAGCTCTGGCGCATCCGATGTCGAAATCATCTTCGTTGGTGACTACACGCTGCACGACGGCTGCCATGCGAACAACGGTTGGCTGCAAGAGTGTCCCGATCCCATGACCAAGATCGCGTGGGACAACGCCGCGATCGTCGCGCCGGCGGACGCCGAACAGTTCGGCGTGAAAAAGAACGGCGACCTGGTGACGGTCACGGTGGGGTCGAAGAGCGTGACGATCGCTGCCTTCGTCCTGCCGGGGCAAACCCCGGGGACCGTGACGCTGCCGGTCGGCTACGGCCGCGACGTGTTCGACCGCGTCGCTGGCGGGGTGAGTTACAACCTCGCCAAAGGGTCCGGGGTCGACGTGTACCCGCTGCGCACTGTCGCCGCGATGAAGAACGGCTTCGCACTCGGAACCGTGAAGCGCGCCAGTGGTCACTACAAACTTGCAACGACCCAAGATCACAACGCCATCCACTCGATTGAACAGGTGGAAACGGAACGTCGCGCGAGCCAGTTCGCGCGTATCGTCGACCTCGGGGAGTACAAGCAGAAGCACGGCGCATCGGTGAAGGCGCTGGCGGGACACGTCCCGCACCTGGAGTCACTGTTCGACGAGCACAGCTACCACGGGCACAAGTGGGGGATGGGGATCGACCTCGACCTCTGCACCGGTTGTTCCGCGTGCGTTATCGCGTGCCAGGCCGAGAACAACATCGCGGTCACCGGCAAGGACGAAGTCGCCTATGGGCGCGAAATGCATTGGATTCGGATCGACCGCTACTTCCGGGGGAACAACTACGACAACCCCGAGGTGATCCACCAACCGCTGACCTGTCACCACTGCGAAAACGCGCCGTGCGAGCAAGTTTGCCCGGTCGCAGCGACAGTGCACTCGGCCGAGGGCCTCAATGACATGGTCTACAACCGCTGCATCGGTACGCGGTACTGCTCGAACAACTGCCCCTACAAGGTTCGCCGCTTCAACTACTTCAACAACGCGAAGCACCCGAGCGAGCAGGAGCAAATGGTCTACAACCCCGAGGTGACCGTCCGGGCCCGTGGGGTGATGGAGAAATGCACGTACTGCGTGCAACGAATCAACCAAGCGAAGATCAGCGCGAAGAACGAGAACCGCGCCGTCCGCGACGGCGACGCGATTCCTGCGTGCGCTCAGACCTGTCCGACTCAGGCGATCACGTTCGGCGATCTCGCCGACGCGCACAGTCAGGTCTCAGAGGCGCATGCATCCGATCGTTCCTACGCGATGCTCGAAGAGCTCAACGTGAAACCGAGGACTCACTACCTAGCGCGGGTTGTGAACTCTCCTCGGGAGGGGAGCTGATCGATGGCTGAAGCGGTGGCTCGCATCGGTGGCGAGATCGACAACACCCAGGATGTCCCGGGGCGTCGCGAGAATCTAATTCTCGGGAATCAGAACGACTCGACGGTGACCGATGTGGTGTGTCGGATCGTCGAGACCAAGCCGACCAAGGGGTGGTTCATCGCCCTGTTTTTCTCGCTGTCGGTCCTCGGACTGCTCGGCATCCTCGTCCCGTACCTGATCTTCACGGGAATCGGGGTGTGGGGGGTGAACAACCCCGTCGGGTGGGGATTCGCGATCGTCAACTTCGTCTTCTGGGTCGGCATCGGCCACGCGGGGACGCTGATTTCGGCGATCCTCTTCCTGTTCCGACAGAAGTGGCGAACCTCGATCAACCGAGCTGCAGAAGCGATGACAATCTTCGCGGTGATGTTCGCGGGACTCTTCCCCGGCATCCACGTGGGTCGCGCGTGGTTCGCGTACTGGATGTTCCCGCTCCCGAACCAGATGTCGATGTGGCCGAACTTCCGGAGCCCGCTCCTCTGGGACGTGTTCGCAGTCGGCACTTACTTCACCGTCTCGCTCTTGTTCTGGTACATGGGGATGATCCCCGACATCGCCACCCTGCGCGATCGCGCGGAGAACAAGTTCCGCCGCCTCGGCTACGGACTGCTGGCGATGGGGTGGACCGGGTCGAACCGGATGTGGCACCGCTACGAGCGCGCGTACCTGCTCCTCGCAGCTCTCGCGACCCCGCTGGTCTTGTCGGTGCACTCGGTCGTTTCGTTCGACTTCGCGGTGTCGCTGGTTCCGGGTTGGCATACCACGATCTTCCCGCCTTACTTCGTCGCGGGAGCGATCTTCTCCGGCTTCGCGATGGTGGTGACGCTCTTGGTCCCTTGCCGCGCGATCTTCGGCCTCAAGGAAATCATCACGCTCCGCCACCTCGAGAACATGAACAAGATCATCATGGTGACTGGCCTCATGGTCGGCTACGCCTATGGAATCGAGTTCTTCATCGCTTGGTACGGCGGCAATGCGGTCGAGAAGTTCACGTTCCAGAACCGCGCCTTCGGTCAGTACGCGTGGGCCTACTGGATCATGGTGAGCTGCAACGTGATCAGCCCGCAGATCTACTGGTTCAAGAAAGCGCGCACCAGCCTAGTGATCATGTTCATCGTGTCGATCTTCGTGAACATCGGCATGTGGTTCGAACGCTTCGTCATCACGATCTCCTCCCTTGCGAACGATTTCGTTCCGAGTGCGTGGGACTACTACAAGCCGACGTTCGTCGATATCGGAATCTTGATCGGCGCGTTCGGCCTGTTCTTCACCATGTTCACGCTGTTCTGCCGCTTCCTTCCTTTCATCGCCATTTCTGAGGTGAAGGCCGTGGTTGCTGATCAGAATCGTGCAGCGGAACTCGCTCTGCTGCACAGCACCCAACCCGGTGAAGCGCCCTCAGGCGCCGAACCCGCACCCGCCGGCGCGGGCGGTTAGAGGGAGGAATCGATGGCACAACCAAAAGGCCGCCCGGTCCTCGTGTTGGGCGAATTTGAGAGCGCTGATTCTCTGATGGTTGCCGCAGAGCAAGTGCGCGACGCGGGTTTCACGCACTGGGACTGCTACACGCCGTACCCGATTCACGGACTCGATGAAAAAATGGGAGTCAAAGCCACGGCCTTGCCATGGTTCGTCCTCGGCGGAGGCCTGACCGGCTGCTTCGTCGGCTTCTTGATGCAGTGGTTCATGAACGCGTTCGACTATCCGTTCATGATCAGCGGCAAGCCGACTTGGAGTGTTCCTGCGAACATTCCAGTCTCCTTCGAACTCACAATTCTCTTCAGCGCATTCGGTGCATTCTTCGGAATGCTCGCGATGAACGGGCTGCCTCGCTTCTACCGTCCGCACTTCCGCAGCGAACGGTTCCGTCGGGCAACCAACGATCGTTACTTCATCGGAATCGAGGCGCGAGATCGCTCCTTCGACCCGGCGAAGAACCAGGACCTCCTGAGTTCGCTCGGGGCTTCGCACGTCGAAGTTGTCGAGGAATAGCGAGGAGACGACGGTGCCACGCTGGATCTACACGGCGATCATCCTGGTGAACTTGGTGATGATCATCCCGCCCGTGCTCATCTACAAAGCTCGCTCCACCAAGAGCCGGCAGCCTCGTATCCACTTGTTTCCCGACATGGACAACCAAAAGCGCTTCAAGGAGCAGCAGGCGAATCCGCTCTTTGCTGACGGACGCGCGATGCGGTTGCCTGCAGCGGGAACTGTGGCGCGTGGGGAGCTCTTCTCTGACGATCACTACTACCGAGGCAGGACGAGCGACGCCTGGGCAACCGCCTTTCCCCAGCAGGTCACCGTCAATGCCGACCTGGTTGATCGAGGGCGCGACCGCTACGGGATCTTTTGCACGCCGTGCCACGGGATTTCCGGTCACGGCGACGGCATGATCAAGTTGCGCTCCGAGTCGCTCGAGCAGACCTGGGAGATTCTGGACCTGAACACTCAAAAGGCGCGTGACTACCCGGTCGGGCATATTTTCAACATCATGACGAATGGCATCAACACGATGCCCCCGTACCGCTCGCAGATTCCGGTCGAGGACCGGTGGGCGATCGTCGCCTGGGTGCGAGCGCTGCAGTACAGCCAGGCGGTCGAGGTGAGTCAGCTCCCGCCGGATGTTCAAGGTGCTCTCAGAGCCCGGAAGCCTAGGGACGAGAACCCCAAAGACGTGATGCCGACCGATGTGAAGCCCATAGACCAGCAGCCCAAGGGCACGAAACCGGGGGGGAAATGATGTCGCACTCGCACGTCGACCTCTCGAGCGAACAAACGATGTTGGATCGGCTCTGGCCCCTGGCCTGGAAGGCGGGAGCGGGGCTCGCCATCTTCGGCGTATTCGCGACCTTGATTTTGGTGTTCATCACCCCGAAGTCCGGTGGAGATGCGGGTCACGGCCCAGGCGCGGCCCAAGTGAGCGACGCTCATGGCGCCGATGAGCATGCAGCAGACCCCCATGCAGCCGACCCCCATGCAGCCGACCCTCATGCAGCGACCGAACATGCCGATCACGGCGCCGCGGCGCACAGTGGGGGCCACCACACGACGGGTCACGTCAGCGAACCGCCGGCGGGCAAGCGCTGGGTGTACGCCTACTTGATCGGTGTCGTGTACTTCCTCTCGATCACGCTCGGGTCTCTGTTCTTCATCATCATCCACCACTTGGTCCGCGCCGGGTGGAGCACTTCGCTCCGCCGCCTCGCCGAAGGGACCAGCCGCAACTTCTGGTTGCTGGCCTTGCTGATGATTCCGCTACTCCTCCCGGAGAACCTTTCCGCGCTCTACAAGTGGATGCACCCCGACGCCGGCGACGAGCTGATCAGCGTCAAGGCGATCTACCTCAACCAAACCGCGTTCACGATTCGCATTCTCGCCTACTTCTTTGTGTGGATTGCCTTGAGTACCTTCTACCACCGCCTGTCGGTGAAGCAGGACGAAACGGGCGACCCCAAACTCTCGCGAAAGATGGGCGTCGTTACTCCGATCGCGGTTCTCTTGTTTGCGATCACGGTGAGTTTCGCAAGCTTCGACCTGCTGATGTCGCTCGACGCGCACTGGTTCTCGACGATCTTCGGAATCTACTTCTTCGCCGGTTGCGTGCTCTCTTGGCACGCGTTCCTCGCGCTGAAGGTGATCTGGCTCCAGAGCAACGGGCGTCTCACCAAGTCAGTGACCCCGGAGCATCTGCAGGACATCGGCAAGATGGTGTTCGCCTTCACGGTGTTCTGGGCATACATCGGATTCAGTCAGTACATGCTCTACTGGTACGGAAACGTTCCGGAAGAAACGTCGTGGTACCTCCGTCGGCAGGCGATCCCCGCCTGGGGGATCTGGGGTTTCTTCCTCGTCTTCGGTCACTTCGTCGCACCTTTCCTCTTCATGTTGTCGAAACATGTGAAGAGAAAACGGACGACGCTCGCGATCGGTGCGAGCTGGGTGCTCATCGTGCACTGGTGTGACCTTTACTACTTGGTCATGCCGCAGTTGCACGACGGGCAGAAGTTCCCGTTCCAGCTGATGGATGTCACGATCTTCCTGACGATGGGTGGCGTGTACATCGCCTCGACCGCGTGGTTCCTGAGGGGGCATTCGTTGCTCGCCAAGAAGGACCCGCGACTCCACGAGGCACTCGCCTTCCACAACGCATAAAGAGGTCGATCATGGAACACGCAGCAGATCCCTCGAGAGGGAACTACGACGACCCGCTGGCGACGCCGACGTACATCATCGGCATCGTCGGGACCGTCATTCTCATCGCGACGGTGTTTTTGGTGCAGACCCTTTCTCACGACACCGTCGAGAGTTTCGGCGAGAAAGCGGCTGTGCACGACTACCTCGAAATCCAAAAACTGCGCACGGCTCAGCAAGCCCAGCTCGAGGGGCACACTTGGACCTTCCCCGAAGAGGACCGGGTCAGTGTTCCGATCTCAGAAGGAATCAGTCACGTGCTCGATACCTACGGCCCGAACGAGTAGACGAGGGACACCATGAACTCACGCGAGCAGTCCAAAGTGACTCCGAAGACCCCATCGCCAGAAGGCTCCGGGCCGGTACAGGGTCGAGGGATCCTTCTGGGTGGAGCGCTTGTGTGTGGAGTGTTGGGTGTGGCTCTCATCGTTTCGGCGGGGCTCCTGGCCCCGGATCCGGTCTCCGCGCAGCAGGTGGGTGTCAACGAGCCGGTGATCAACTCGGTGTCGGATCTCGAGCCGGTCAACTGCCTCGATGCGAAGCTCCCCATGGATTTGACTTTCGTGGATGAGACCGGCGCGACCGTGCCGCTGACGAAGTACTTCGAAGGGGACAAGCCAGTCATTCTGAACCTCGCCTACTTCTCTTGCCCGATGCTTTGCAATCTCGTCGTCGAAGGATTGATGGAAGTGGTCGACGAGGTGGATTGGACGATGGGGAAGGAGTTCACGGTGTTGACCGTGAGCATCGATCCACGCGACAAGCCCTCGACGGCGCTCGCTCGCAAGGAAGTACTCTTGGAGGAGCTCGGGCGAGACGACGCGATCACCGGTTGGCACTTTTTGACCGGCCGCGAGAAGGATTTGCGCCAATTCGCGGACACGGTCGGCTTTCGCTACAAGTGGGATGACGTTCGCGAGGAGTACGCACACGCTGCGGTGTTGATCGTGATCACTCCCGACGGGCGCGTCGCGCGCTACCTCAACGGCATTAAGTTCGATCCCAAAGTCTTCCGCCTCTCCATGGTCGAGGCCGCGGACGGCAAAGTGGGATCGACGATGGATAAGCTGTTCCTTCTTTGCTTTCACTACGACCCAACGACTGCGACTTATGGGGTCAAGATGGCGTGGGTGATGATGCGGGTGGGTGGGGCGATGACCCTCTTTGCCTTCGCCATCGGCGCCGTCTGGCTCTCTCACTCGCGTCGACGAAAACTTGCCGTGCACACCACGGCGAGTGAAACCTAGGAAAGGAGCCCCCCGTCATGGTCGGTTCCTGCTTCAGCTTCGAGGCACTCTCCACCTGGTCATTGTCTCTCTTCGAGAGTCGATGCGGCGGGATGCTCGCGAGCATCTGGACCACCGGGATGCCGGAGGGCAAGTCGAACTTCGCGTCGGACGTCGATTGGATGTACGGCTTCATCAATATCGTGAACGTGATCTTCTTCGTGCCGATCGTGTTTGCGCTGGTGTACTTCTCGATCCGCTTCAGGAAGCCGCCGGGAGCAAAGGCGGAGAGCGACGTTTCGCACAACACTCCGCTCGAGATCGTCTGGACCGTCATCCCAATGATCATCGTGGTCTTCATGTTTTTTATCGGATTTCGCGACTACAACAAGATGCTCGCGGCACCTGCTGATGCGTACACGATTCACGTGAAGGCGCAGCAGTGGAGCTGGGGGTTCGACTACCCGAACGGGATGCACACCGACTACGATAAAGGCGCGCTCGACAAGGACAACAATCGGTGGGCTCCGACCGACCCTGATCAGGGGCTGCACCTGCCCCCGGGCGTGCCGATCCGCATGATGATGACCTCCGACGACGTCCTCCACTCTTTCTTCATCCCGGAGTTCCGCGTCAAGCAGGACGTAGTGCCGGGGAAGATCTCGTCGGTGTGGTTTACTCCTGACACCCCTCTGGGCGACGAGCCCGACATGTACTGGCTCCTCTGTACCGAGTACTGCGGGACGAGCCATTCCGAAATGCTTTCGGCGGTGTACGTGCACCCGACTTGGGACAGTTTCCTCGCTTGGCAGGTGCGTGCATCGAGTTGGCGCGACGAGCAGAGCTGGGAAGAGCGCGGGGAGATCCTGTCTCGCCGGAAGGGGTGTGCGCAGTGCCACTCGGTCGTGGCGAACGCAAAGGGGGCCTGGACCGGCCCGACTTGGTATGGACTCTGGGGGAAGACCGCCAAGGAGCACGCGGTGATCACCCGTGGGACAAAAGTTCGCGAAGAGATTGCCGTGACGGGCGAGGGCGGCGAAGCCTATCTCTTGGAATCGATGCGCGACCCCTTCGCCAAGCTCGCCGAGGGCTTCGGAGAGGTGATGCCCATCAAGAGGCTCTCAGAGGAAGAGATCCTCTATCTGATCGCCTACATCAAATCCATTGGAAAGAAGGAGTGACGATGACCCAGCGCACTCCGATCCTGTGGGGGAACCACACCTCTGAAAGGCGAGGACGATGAATCCTCCGGAAACGGGAACCGCGGCACCGGTCGCCGAAGCCCCGGCGGTTCCGCACCACTACCTCAACCACTCGAAGGGGTTCCTCAGCTGGGCCCTGACCCTCGACCACAAGCGCATCGGGATCATGTACCTCATCGGGGTGCTCTCCTGCTTTGCGCTCGGCGGGATGTTCGCGCTCCTCCTCCGCACCGAGTTGTGGGCGCCGGGGGATACGATCGCCGGGATCTTCGTCAAGAAGGGTGGGACGAAGACCGCGCAGGACATCTACAACATGTGGTTCACCGTGCACGGCGCAGTGATGGTGTTCCTCGTGATCATTCCGGGGGTTCCCGCCGCGCTCGGTAACTTCGTGCTCCCGATCATGCTCGGCGCGAAAGATGTCGCGTTCCCTCGATTGAACTTGGGAAGCTTCTATCTCTGGTGCTTGGGGGCGATTTTCTTCATTCTGACTCTCTTCATGGGCGGGGTCGACGCGGGGTGGACTTTCTACACACCCTATAGCGCGATCACCTCGACAGCTGTGATCCCCGCTCTAGTCGGCGTGTTCATCCTCGGGTTCTCATCGATCTTCACAGGGATGAACTTCATCGTGACGATCCATAAGCTCCGACCACCGGGGATGACCTGGTTCCGGATGCCGCTCTTCCTGTGGGGCTCCTACGCGACCGCTGTCATCCAGGTCCTTGCGACACCGGTGCTCGCGATCACGCTGCTGCTCTTGATCATGGAGCGCACCCTGCACGTCGGGATCTTCACACCCGAGTACGGTGGGGACCCGGTCCTCTTCCAGCACTTCTTCTGGTTCTACTCGCACCCGGCGGTCTACATCATGATCCTGCCGGCGATGGGAATCGTGTCCGAGATCATTTCGGTGCACAGTCACAAGCGCCCGTTCGGGTACCAGTTCATCGCGTATTCGAGCGTGGCGATCGCGATTTTCGGCTTCCTGGTCTGGGGACACCACATGTTCACCAGCACCCAGTCGCCGGCGATGAACGCAATCTTCAGCGCGATCACCTTCAGCGTGTCGATCCCGTCCGCGATCAAGGTGTTCAACTGGCTCGCGACGATGTGGGGGGGCTCGATCCGCCTGACCGTTCCGATGCTGTACGGGCTCTCGTTCATCTTCTTGTTCTCGATCGGTGGTCTGACCGGGCTCTACCTCGGAACCTTGAGTACCGACGTCCACTTCCACGACACGTACTTCGTCGTCGCCCACTTCCACTACGTCATGATGGGAAGTGCGCTGATCGGCATGTTCGGCGGATTGCACCACTGGTGGCCAAAAATGACCGGCCGGCTCTACAACGGGAAGCTCGCGCGCATCGCGTGGGCGTTCGTCTTTGTCGGCTTCAACGTGACCTTCTTCACGCAGTTCCTCCTGGGGAGCCAGGGGATGCCGCGTCGCTACTACGACTACCTGCCGCGTTACGAGATCTATCACAAGATTTCGACGATCGGCTCCTACATGATGGCGGTCGGCTTTGCGATCATGGGCGTCTACCTGCTGCAGTCGATCTTCGGCGGGAAAAAGGCTCCGGCGAACCCCTGGGGGGCGAACACTCTCGAGTGGCATTGCACCTCGCCGCCGCCGCACGACAACTTCAAGACGCCGCCTGCGATCGAAGACTGCTACGACTACTCAGGCATCGACTACGACCCGGCGATCGGCGGCTACACTTCGCGCGCCAACCCGCCGAAGTAAACGACGTCGGAGAAGAGCGCGAACCGTATCGAAGAGCGAACCGAATCGAAGTGAACTCGGGGACGAACGCAGTCCCGACCGGAGGATGATCTCGATGAGCGAACATGAGACCCAGACTGGCCACGGAGACGGGCATGCCCATGCGCATCACCCATCTCAATCCCACCACTGGGACACCATGCGCCAGCAGTTCGAAGCGGGCAAACTCGGGATGTGGCTCTTCCTTGCCACCGAGATCCTGTTCTTCGGCGGGCTGTTCTGCGCGTACTTCATCTACCGTGCGAACCACCCCGAGCTGTTCGAGTACGGGCACCACGCGCTGAACAAAGAGATGGGCGCGATCAACACCGTTGTGCTCCTGGTCAGCTCACTGACGATGGCGCTCGGGGTCCGCGCGGCCCAGACCGGGAACACCAAGCAGCTGAAGTTGATGCTCCTGGTCACCTTCCTGTGCGGCTGCGGGTTCATGGGGATCAAGTACTTCGAGTACTCGGCGAAGATTAATCACGGGTACCTGCTCGGGTCGATGTTCAACTACTCGAAGGTGAAGGATCACGAGCGGGAAGCTCGCGATCATGCGGCTGAAAATGCCCACGCTGCCCACGCTGAATCGGTGTTCGGCGCACCGGCGGTGCCGGTTGTCGTTCCGGCCGAAAAGTCGGTGTTCGTCGATGCGGCGCGCCAGCCGAGCGGTTTGGCTCCCGAGGTGCGAGAAATGCACGCAGAGGATCATGGGGCGGATTCACACGGGGCGGACTCTCATGGGGCCGATTCCCACTCAGGAGACTCGGGCGGGCACTCAGAAGCAGGTCTCCTGCCCGTCGATGGACGCCCGCCGAACATCCACATCTTCTTCAGTATCTACTTCATGATGACCGCGCTGCACGGGATCCACGTCGTGATCGGGATGGGGCTGATGCTTTGGCTCTTCTTCATCTCCGGTGACAACCGTTTCGGTCCCTCGTACTTCACTCCGGTCGAAGTCACCGGGTTGTACTGGCACCTGGTCGACCTGATTTGGATCTTCCTCTTCCCACTGCTGTACTTGATCTAACCGGAGGACACAAAAGTGAGTGACCACCACGAGCCGGAAATCGGCGCGGACGGCTTCGAAAAACTCGCGCACCCGGTCTCGGTCAAGTTCATGGTCGGGATCCTTGGCGCGCTCCTGTTCTTGACCTTTCTCACCGTGGGGGTGTCGTACTTCGACATCGGCCGCTCGGGAAACCTGTTCGTTGCGCTCTTCATCGCGACCGCCAAGGCGTCGATCGTCGCGCTGTTCTTCATGCACCTGCGCTGGGACAAGCCGTTCAACGCGGTGATCTTGATCGCTTCCTTTGCGTTCCTGCTCCTCTTCATCGCGTTCGTGGTACTCGACTCAGGGGAGTACCAGCACGAGTTGATTCCGATGGACAAACCGTACCAGACCGACCAGTTCGAGCTCCCAGGGTAGTGGCATGAGCGCGGCACCGCCGGGCCTCTGGCCCTGGCAGGAGAAGTCGCAGGAGCTTCCGGAAGGGACCGGGACCTTCGGTCTCATTCTCTTCTTCGTGACGCTCTCGGTTCTCTTCATCTCGTCGATCGTCGGCGTGCTGGTGGTTCGCACACGTTTTAGCGAGGTCAGCGCACCGATCGAGTTTCCCGCCGTCGGCTGGCAGTGGAGCACCCTCTGCCTGGTCTTGGTGAGCGCGCTGGTCCACATCGCGGTCCGCGCCGTGCGGGTCGACAACATCCGCGTCTTTCAGACCTGCATGATCGGCGCGCTTCTCGCCGCGGTCGGCTTCCTCCACTTCCAAGGCATGTTCTGGGGTGCGCTCTTTGAGCAGCTCGGCCCCCTCTCCGCATCGGTCGAGAGTGGCTTCTATGCGGTCGCCATGCTCACCATCCTGCACGCGGCGCACGTCGTCGGCGGGATCGCCTTCCACGCCCTCGTTACCTATCGCTCCCTGACGAAGCGCTACTGGAGCCTGCAGCACGGCCAGGTCAGAGCGGCAGCGCTCTACTGGCACTTCATCGATGGAGTGTGGCTGGTGCTCTTGGGATTCCTCATGTGGATCGCGTGAGGGTCGAGAGGAAGGGCTGGGGGCGCTGCGTTACTGATGGGACGCCCCCGCGCGGATCCGCTCCTCGCTTGCGAACCACGTGAACCAGTAGGTCTGGGCGACCCAGATCAGCTCTCTCTGGCTTTTCGCCGTCACCGTCGCGATCCCCTTGTCGCGATCGACGATGCGGAACTGGATGGGTACACCCCCCTGCACCCGCTCGACCGTCGGTCCCTCCGCCGCGGCGATCAAGTCCTCGATCGCGTACGCCTCGATGGTGACCCCCTCGAGGGAGTTCTCTCCCTGGGTTGCGACGACCAGCATCGGCGTGAGGAACGAGCGCCCCTCCTTCGGCGGCAGTGGATCCGCAGCATAGCGCGGGCGTCCCGCCCCGATGTACTGGGTGTAGGGGTCCTTCCGATACTCCTTCAGATAGCGAGCCGGCGGGAGCGGGATCGTCGCGTCGGGAAAGCGGGTGCGGAAATCTCCCCAGCTGGTGACCTCACACTCGAGGCGCTTCAGAGTCAGCCCGGAGCGAGGGCCCGCGATCGCATTGCCGATGAGCGGAGACCAGAGACTCGACTCGGCGATGCGCCGAATGTCATTCTCTGGCGGGAGGTCATAGGCGATGAGGTGCGAATCGAGGAGCAGGCCGCTGGTGCCGAACTCGAGGACTTCACCGTCCACAGTGCGCTCAAAAACAATCACGAGATCGCTGACGGGGTGATGCACGACTGCGATCGGCATGCCCCCGAGAACGTCGTTCGCGACCTCATGGAAGACGAGCACGCGCAACAGATACCCGCGCGTCTCCCCACCGAGTGTGACGACAGCCACGCGGTCAGAAGAGACGACGAACCGGTGCCGGAGCTCGTGGGCTTCGCTGGCGGGGATCGGCTCCAGATCGCGGAGCGGGCGGATGTTTCCGAGTGGAATCGCCCGTTCGATCTCGGCGAGGTCGACGGTGGGGTTCGAGACCGTGAAGCCGTTCAGTGGATCGGGGGGCGCAATATCGAAGAGCGCCTTCACCCCTTCAATCGTCCCGAAAAATGCGACCACGATGAACAGGAACATCGCGAGGCCGACCTTGGGCGACAGCACCTTCGTGTCGTCGGGAGTGGCGCTATCCTCTGGGGCACCGTCCCGAGCAGATGTGGGGGTCGTCTTCGCGGTCATCCTGTCCTCAGCGTGCGACCACGTCGTTCGAGTCGACGCAAAGGAGGATGAGGAGAGCGGGGAGGTACGTGATGCTGGTGAGGAACAAGCCTCGGGCGCGCTCCCGGGTGCGAGCGCGTTCGAAACGGGTGGCGCTCCACACGTACCAGCCGGTGAGCAGGAACGCGCCGACCGCGTAGACCGGACCGCCGAGTCCCACCACCGCCGGGAAGACGCTGACCGGCACTAGGGCGAGCGAGTAGAGCAGCGCCATCCGCCCGGTGCGACTCGATTCGTGGTCGTTCACCGGGAGCATGCGGTACCCCGCGCGTGCGTAGTCATCTCGATAGAGGACGGCGATCGCCAGGAAGTGGGGAATCTGCCAGAGAAACATGATCAGGAACAGACTCCACGCGGCGGGGGACAGCGTGCCGCTCGCCGCGGCCCACCCGATGAGGGGGGGCAGTGCGCCGGGCACTGCGCCGACGATCGTGTTCAGGGAGTGACGGCGCTTGAGGGGGGTGTAGATCAGTACGTAGATCGTCAGGGTCGCGAGTGCGATCCCCGCCGCGATGTGATTGGTTTCGATGCAGATGATCGATAAGCCGCCGAATCCGGCGATCAAGGCGTAGGCGGCGGCGGCCCACCCGTCGAGCCGCCCGGTGGCGAGGGGGCGATCGCCGGTGCGGACCATCTTCCTGTCGTGTTCGCGCTCGGCCCATTGATTGAGCACGCTCGCGGCTGCCGAAACGAGGGCGGTCCCGATCATCGTTGCGAAGAAGGGTCTAAGGTAGAAACTCTTCGCCGCCGGAAAAGCCAGGAAGTAGCCGACCGCAGTGGTTACGACGACGAGCCCGGTGAGCCGAGGCTTCGCCATCTCCCACAAGTCGCGGATCACCGAGGGGGTCCCGGTGCGCACGCCCGTGGGGGCAAATGGCGCGGATTGAGGTGCGGCTTCTCGGCTCGACAAAAGATCTCCTGGGTGGGGGTGATGGGGGCCTCGACCACGGTCCCCAACGTCGGGGAGTGTAGGGAGCGGACTGTCCCGAAGCCACGGAATCCACCCAAATACGGGGATCCTTGCCTTGACACGACCCCCAGACCTTCCGAGAATCGGAATCGGGACCATTTCGGTCCACTTTCGTTGGGGGCCCCCGCGGAGCACCTCGAAGTCTCCCCCAGAAGCAGAGGACGGACGCGATGCTCAAGATCACCCGCCAGACCGACTACGGCGTGATGATTCTGACTCGGTTCGCCCAGGAGGGGCCGGGGCGGATCCACAACGCTCGAGATCTCGCGGCCGAGACCGAGGTTCCGCTGCCGACCGCGAGCAAGATCCTGAAACTGCTCGCACGGGAAGGTTTGCTGATTTCGCAGCGCGGGGTCAAAGGCGGATATCGCCTGGCGCGGTCTCCGGAGCAGATCACCATCTGCGAAGTGGTGACGGCGATGGAAGGCCCCATCGCGATCACCGAGTGCGTCGAAGCAGCACCGGGGGATTGCGACAAAGAGCCGTGGTGTCCCGTGCGTTCGAACTGGCAATTGATCAACAACGCGGTTCAAAGCGCTCTCGAAGGGATCACCCTTGCGCGCATGGCCCGCCCTTTCGCATTCGTTTCCGCGGGCGGGTCAGCTGTAGAAAATCGGGCAGCTGAAAGAAAACTGTTCGCGAACCAAACCGAGTCTGAACCTAGTGAACCCAACACCGCCGTGGCGGTGGAGCCTCACGATGGAGGAGCTTCCGGTGACTGAAAATTCTGCTGCAGCTGATCGCGTGACTGCGGGTACTGCCAAAGAGGGCCGTGCTGCCGAAGAGGTCCTGGACCTACAAGAAGTCGCGGACCGCGAATACAAGTACGGCTTCGTCACCGATATCGAAGCCGATACGATTCCTCCCGGACTTTCCGAGGACGTGGTGCGCCTGATCTCGAGCCGGAAGAACGAGCCGGAGTGGCTCCTCGACTACCGACTCCGGGCCTACAAGTACTGGTTGACGATGACCCCTCCCGAGTGGTCCTTCGTCAAGTACCCGCCGATCGACTACAAGGACATCATCTACTTCTCTGCTCCGAAGCAGAAGAAGGTGCTCGAGAGCCTCGACGAGGTCGACCCCGAACTCTTGGAGACCTTCAACAAGTTGGGGATTCCCCTTAACGAGCAGAAGATCCTCTCCGGCGTCGCAGTCGACGCGGTGTTCGACTCGGTCTCGGTCGCGACCACGTTCAAATCGAAACTCGCGGAGATGGGGATCATCTTCGGGAGCTTCTCCGATGCGGTTCACGAGCACCCGGAGCTGGTGAAGAAGTATCTCGGATCGGTCGTGCCGCACACCGACAACTTCTTCGCAGCGCTGAACGCCGCGGTCTTCTCCGACGGATCGTTCTGCTACATCCCCGAGGGTGTGCGCTGTCCCATGGAACTCTCGACCTACTTCCGCATCAACTCCGCGGGAACGGGTCAGTTCGAGCGCACTCTGATCGTCGCCGAGAAGGGGAGCTACGTTAGCTACCTCGAGGGGTGTACCGCGCCGATGCGCGACGAGAACCAGCTTCACGCGGCGGTGGTCGAACTGGTCGCCATGGAAGACGCGCAGATCAAGTACTCGACGGTGCAGAACTGGTATCCGGGGGACAAGGACGGCGTCGGCGGGATTTACAACTTCGTGACGAAGCGCGGTGCGTGCCGCGGGGATCGCTCGAAGATTTCGTGGACCCAAGTCGAGACCGGTTCGTCGATCACGTGGAAGTACCCAAGCTGCATCTTGCAGGGGGACGATTCGGTCGGAGAGTTCTACTCGGTCGCGCTGACGAACAATTACCAGCAAGCCGATACCGGCACCAAGATGATCCACATCGGGAAGAACACCAAGTCGACGATCGTTTCGAAGGGGATCTCCGCCGGACGCGGCCAGAACACCTATCGCGGGTTGGTCGACGTGAAGAAGGGAGCCGAGGGCGCACGCAACTTCTCGCAGTGCGACTCGATGCTGCTCGGTGATCGTTGCGGAGCGCACACCTTCCCCTACATCGAGGTGAAAAATCCGACTGCGGTGGTCGAGCACGAAGCGACCACCTCCAAGATCGGCGAAGATCAAATTTTCTACTGCAACCAGCGCGGGATCTCGACCGAGGACGCGGTTTCGATGATCGTGAATGGCTTCTGCAAGCAGGTCTTCCGCGAGCTTCCGATGGAGTTTGCGGTCGAAGCGCAGAAGCTTCTCGCGGTCAGCCTGGAGGGGAGCGTCGGCTAGCCACGCCCTACTCCTCTGGTGCGCTATCGGTTTCTTACAATGGTAAGACAACAAATTGAGATCCTTGCGAGAGCAACACCTCTCGCCCAGTGAAGGAATGACGTCATGCTCGAGATCAAAGGCTTAGAAGCACGAGTGGAGGGGACCCAGATCCTCCGCGGGGTCGACCTCTCCGTGAAGGCGGGCGAAGTACACGCCATCATGGGACCGAACGGCTCTGGCAAGAGCACGCTCGCCCACGTCCTCGCCGGCCGCGAGGAATACGAAGTGACCGGCGGGTCGGTGACCTACAACGGGAACGATCTCTTCGAACTCGCCGCGGATGAGCGTGCGTGCGAAGGATTATTTCTCGCATTCCAGTACCCGGTCGCGATCCCCGGGATCTCGAACGCGTACTTTCTGCGCACCGCCCTCAATGCTGTGAAGAAGTACCGTGGTGAGCCCCAGGTCGACGCGGTCGACTTCCTGACCCTCGTGCGCGAGAAGATGAAGCTCGTCGGCATGGACGAAAAGTTCCTCCAGCGTGCGGTCAACGACGGTTTCTCCGGCGGAGAGAAGAAGCGGAACGAGATCCTGCAAATGGCGGTCTTGGATCCGAAGCTCGCGATCCTCGACGAGACCGACTCGGGGCTCGACATCGATGCGCTGCGCATCGTCGCCGAAGGAGTGAATCAACTGCGCACACCGGAGCGCGCGGTGGTGATCGTGACCCACTATCAGCGCCTCCTCGACTACATCATCCCCGATCACGTTCACGTTCTCTCCGAAGGGCGGATCGTGCGTTCCGGCGGCAAGGAGCTCGCGCACCAACTCGAGAAAGAAGGCTACGCCTGGCTCGAGACCGGCAGCGCGACGGCGGCAGGAGGAGCCTGATGGCGACGACGGATGCCAAGAGCGCTCTCGGGCCGTGGGTCGATGCGACGCGCGCGCGCATCGAGACCCTCGCTGAGGTGACCCCCGCCTGGCTCGCGCCTCTGCGCGCACAAGCGGTCGAGGCCTTCGCGGCGGCGGGGTTCCCGACGCGCCGCGATGAAGAGTGGCGCTACACGAATGTGAAGCCGATCGTCGAAGGACCCTTTGGTCGCGTGCTCCCCGAGAAGACCGTCGAAGTCGATCTCGCGCCCTTCACTTGTCCAGCGATCAGCGGCCCGCGGATCGTCTTCGTCGACGGGTGTTTGCGCGACGATCTGAGTTCGCTCGAAGGAATTCCCGAAGGGATCACGTTCGAGCCGATGGGGAGAGCGGTGGCTCGGAACGCCCCCGGCCTCGAGGGTGCGCTCGCGTCGTACCCCGATGGGACTCACCCCTTCCACGCGTTGAACACTGCCTGTTTCGCCGACGGCGTCTTTCTCCACGTGGCCGCTGGAGTCACGTTCGACGCGCCGCTCCACATTTTGAGTATCGGTGGCGTCGGCGGGGCTGGGGCGAGCCACCTGCGGCATCGCTTTTCGGTCGAGCCGGGCGCACGCGTCTCGGTGGTCGAAGAATATCGCGGCGAGGCGGAGTCGTTCACAAACGTGGTGACCGATGTCTTCGTCGCACAGAGC
>CALEHF010000111.1 GCA_937876125.1 uncultured bacterium | reverse complement strand
CGATCGGCTCGCTCCTCTTTACGCGCGCTTCACTGCTCACCTCGTGGGGGCGACTCTCCGAAGCGGAAGAGGTGCTCGTGCGATCGCTCGAGTTCCAACGGAAGAGCCTGGGGAACGATCACGAAGGGATTGCGGCCACTCTGAAGGGGCTCGCCAATGTCTATTCGCTCCTCGGGCGGAACGACGAAGCACGAACCGCCTTCGAGGAAGCCCTCAGCATTCACAAAGCGCGTTTCGGCCCGCGCAGCATGCAAGTCGCGGAGAGCGCCCAGAGCCTCGCGCAGCTCCTTCTCGTCGCCGGGGACCCCGCCGATGAAGAGAAGGTGAACGAATACTTCACGATGGCGATCGAAGGGATGCGCGCCGCGCGAGGAAACGACGATCTCCGCACTCTCCAAGCGCAATGTGGGTACGGTTTGTGGCTCCAGGCAGCACGGAGGAATACCCAAGCGATCGAGGTCCTCACCGATGCGATCGATCGCGGGCGCCCCCAACGCATGAGTCTCGGCGACCTGTGGCTCGGCGCCGTCAATGCCCTCGCAGTCGCCTGGATGGTCGAGGGGGACGAAGACAAGACCGCAGCGTATTGGTCCGAGGTGCTCGAACTGCTGCGGGAACGCGGCATGTCGGGGGGCCCTTGGATCGCCCAGCTTCTGCGCTTTTCTGGGTGGTTGATGGAAGCGGAGCGGATGGAAGAAGCGGAAACGACTCTTCGCGAGGCCTGGAGCCACGGTCGCGAGTTTCCGGCGTCGAACGACAACCGTCGCGATGTTCTCAGGACCTTTGTCGTGTTTCTCAGCGATCGTGTCGGCACCGAAGCGGCGATCGCCGAAGCGGAAGAACTGTTGCGGGCGGAACTCGCAGAGATCGAAACGACGTTCGAGGAGAACGCGCCCGCGCGGCAGCGTGCGTGCGAAGACCTCGGACGGTGGCTACGTTCGCAGGGAAGACTCGATGAAGCCAAAGGCTACTTGCCTCCGGATGAGTTCGAGGAGTAACCAGCGGACATGAAAGAGGCCTTGCGATGACCCGTGTTTCCTATCTTCTCCTTGTCTCAGCCACCCTTTGCGCGATCGGATGTTCCGCCACCTCGACGCGTCCCGCGCTCGAGCCTGAGCTCGAGGGTTCGGTCGTTCCCGCTTTGGCGGTTCAGAGCGGGGGGATCGATTCTTCGCGCGGGCCGTCGGGTGCTTCCAAGTTTCCGGGCTTGGACGCGTTCGAGAGCTGGGACTTTGGCCCCGAGGTGCAGATCTACCCCGCGGGAATCATCGCGGGGGTGCAGGGACGCAGCGTGATCGATGACGCATCGGAGGTGACCTTCCGGGTCGCCTACAACACGACCGATCGCCAAGACTTCGGCGAGCACGACGACGAGACGGGCGGAGGCCCCGGCTTCGGAATGGGCTGGCGGCGCTATTTCGGGCCCGATCACACCGAGTGGCTCCTCGGCGGGCGCATCGATTTCTGGTTCCTCGAGATCGATTGGGAGGATGATCCCCCCGCCTCAGTCCAGAAAGGGTCGACCGACGTCATCGTGTTGCAGCCGACGGTCGAAGGGGGCTACACCTTTGCGCTCGATGGAGGCTGGCGGTTTGACCTCACTCTGTCGGTCGGGGCCGAGATCAACATCGAGGAAGATGGAGACGACGTCGGCGAGGGGGCGATCGGGCTGCTCGGATTCTCGTTCGTTCGCGATTTCTAAGCGAGAGAACGGCTGCTCTAGAAAATGAACCGGGCTCCTTCCCCCAAAGAGGGAAGGAGCCCGGTGGCATTTCGTGGTGCGTTTTGGTCTACCGTCGCGCCCGTGAGTCTACCGCCCTTTAGTTTACCTCCGCCTCGGGGAGTCGGCGGAAGTACTCTTCCAGCAGGATACGGTACTTCTCTGGCAGCTGGCGCCGCCCACTGTCGTACATCTGCTCGATCTCAGTTCGGGGAAGGCGACCCCAGCGCCCCTTCCCATCGCGGTCCTTCAATGAAGTGGAATCGCCGACGGGGGGGAGTGCCCCCGCGGAGGTGCGATCGTTGCGCGTTTCTCCCGGGTCGTTCGGTTCTCCCTGAGGCTCCTTCTTCTCTGCGTCTTCTTGGGCCAGCGAGTTCGCGTCGCCGAGCTTCTGTTGTTTCTTGCCGCGCTTCTGATCGATCTCTTGCTTCTTTGATTGCCCCGCCGAACCGGCGAGGGAGCGACCTGTTTTCGGTCAGACTCCGCCACTCGGTCAGGTCTTGTTCATCTCGACGATCAACTTCTCGATCTGCTCGATCGCCTCGACCTGACGCGCCTGGCTCAGAGCTCCGGTCTCCTTGCGCGCGAGGAGCCGTTCGACCTCTCGCATGTTGTCCTGGATCTCATCGAGAAGTTTTCCCGCGACCCCCTTCTCTTGCCGATCGAGCTCGACATCGAGCTTGTCGACCGCGGGGCGCTCGAGCTCGGGGGAGGGGGGAGTCGGATCTTGGGACCAGAGAGGAGACGACCAGAGGGGAGGAGACCAGAGGGGAGGAGAGAGGAGAGCGGCAACAGTGCACACCGCGATGGTTCGACGCATGCGACCTCCGTTTCAGGCGGGGGCGAGTTCTTCCTACGATCGTAGCGATTTGACGGGGCGATGGAAGCTTGGTCGCGGGGCGCGCACCGACACTCAGGTGACGCGTGCGGTACGACCCTCTGGGACACCTTGGACCCTCAGGGTCACCAGGAATGACACTGGGGGGCGCTCCGCGGCGGTGGTTCGGGTTTGGACCTCCGATCCAGCGCGTCCGAAGCCGCTGCAAAAGCAGCACTTCCGATCGGAATGGGGGGGCGACCCCGAGCGGGCCCCGCCGTTGCCATAGTCCGGTGGAGAGAGAGGAAACTCACATGACGCTGATTCAACAGCACCACGACAAGCGGGTACAAAACAAGCGGGAGCACGGCTTCACGCTGATCGAAATCATGACCGTAACGACGATTCTTGGAATCGTTTCTGCGTTCGCTGTTCCGAACCTGCAGGGTGCAAAAATCTCGTCGAATGAGTCGGGAGTGGTTGGCTCCTTGCGTTCCCTCGGAACGTCGAGCGAGCTATGGCGAACCCGGTACGGAACCTACCCCGGCGCGTTTGGCGGGGACGGTCTGGCGATCATGTCTGACCCGGCGGTTCAACCGGCACCCTTCGTCGACAACATTCTCGGTAGTGGCCAAAAGAGTAGCTACCTCTTCGTCTACGCTGGTGCTCCTACTGCCTGGAGTTGCACAGCGACACCGATGGACGCCGGCGCTGGCTTCCGTTCCTTCTTCATTGACGAGACAGGACTGATCCGAGTCGAAACTGATTTCGTGACAAACGGGGCGGCGACAGCCGCCCACCCGGCACTCAACTAGAAAGGCCCTCAACGAGATTGGCCCTATGGAATGGGCCCATGGAACTGGCCCTCCACTAGTGCGATCGCCGCCCGAGTTTTCTGCTCCTGCGGCCCAGATAGAAACGCCGAATTCTGGCACCCCCCTCGAGAACGAGCCCTTTGGGCCGCTTCCGAGGGGGGTGTCTTCGTTCGATAAGACTGGCGGCAATCCGCTTTGCCGCACCCACTCCTGGCCCATCTATTTTCAATACCGACGATGGCGCCACCAGATTCGCAGCTCTGGACTGGTCACTGTTCGCGGTGTGAACATACAAAGTCATTGCTCTCATCGGCTGCATGTCAGAACATGAGCTGCACTTGCGCGCAGTACGGGCAGAATGTACGGGCATCCCGAAGTGAGGAACCGGCGCGCCTCCTCCTCGATGAAGCGAGGCACCCTCGGTGATTCGCAACGATCCAGAGAGAGACCGCCCGCCGCCCTCCGCGGAACGGGTCTTCCAACAGTTCCTCAGAAGACGTGAGCACGACCCGACGCTCTGCATCGAAGACTATTGCTCGAAGTATCCCGACCTCTCGTCCGCCCTCCGGGATCTACTCCAAGCTCTGCCACCGAGCACTCTTTCAGAGACCCTCTCGCTGAAGACCACCACGCTGGGATCCACGGCGAAGGGATCCACGGCGAAGGGATCCACGGCGAAGGGATCGATGGCGAAGGACGGCGACGGTGCATCTCTCGGGGCGATTCCTCGGCAAGTCGGCCGCTACCGATTGCTCCACGAGATCGGGCGGGGCGGCATGGGGGTCGTGTACCTCGCCGAAGACACACGACTCCATCGTCGTGTTGCCCTCAAGCTCCTGCCCGATGCGTACAGCGGTGACCAAACGTGGCTCTTGCGGTTCGAGAGAGAAGCGCAAACTACGGCCCAGCTCTCGCACCTGAACATCGCGACCGTCTACGACCTCGGACAGAGCGACGACGGGCTTGTGTTCATCGCCATGGAGTACGTGGTGGGGAGAACTCTTCGGGATGAACTCGTGGCGCACAGTCCGTTGCCGATGGATGATCTTCTGTCGATTGCGATTCAAATCCTCGAAGGGATGCGTGAGGCGCATCGGCATGATGTCGTTCATCGCGATCTCAAGCCGTCGAACATCATGCTGAGCGACGACCAGTGCGTGAAAATACTCGACTTCGGTCTGGCGAAAACGCTTGAGGCGTGCGGGGACGATTCCGATCCTCAGCTTCTCGAGTTGACGAGAGAAGGAGAGCTGCTCGGTACCGTGACGCACATGTCCCCCGAGCAAGCTCGTGGATTGCCGGTGGATGCACGGTCCGATCTCTTCGCGTTCGGCACCATTTTCTACGAGATGGCGACCGGCACGTCCCCCTTCCGACGAACCACGCTCGCTGACACACTCGTCGCCATAGTGAGCGAATCCCCCCGCCCCATCTCTGAAGTCAATCCGACTCTTCCGAAAGCCCTCGACCGCATATCAGAAGAGTTGCTCGCCAAGGATGTGGACGCTCGGTACCCGTCGAGCGAGCGGGTCTTGGGCGATCTTCGAAAGGTTCTCCACAACTGGGAGACGGGCCACCGGGAGACGGGCCACCGGGAGACGGGCCACGAACTTCCGGCGGTCGGTTCGCAGCCTCGCCCGAAGTCGATCGCGGTCCTTCCCTTCATCAACATGAGCTCCGACGCCGAGAACGAGTACTTCACCGATGGGCTCGCAGAGGAACTCATCAACTCCCTGACGCGGATCAAGGAGCTCCAGGTGGCATCGCGGACTTCCACCTTTGCGTACAAGGGGAAAGCCGCCGACGTTCGGACCATCGGCAGGGAACTCAACGTCGCCACCGTTCTCGAGGGGAGCGTTCGAAGGTCCGGAAATCGCCTGAGGATCACGGCTCAGTTGATCGACGTCTCCGATGGCTACCATCTGTGGTCGGAGAGATTCGATCGTGTCCTCGAGGACGTATTCGCTGTGCAGGATGAAATCGCTCACACGATCGTCGATACCTTGGAGGTAGCGGTCGTGGGGAAACCCCGAGCACCGCTGATTCGACGCTATACCGAGAACCTCGAGGCATACCAGTTGTACCTGAAGGGACGCTACTTCTGGAACAAGCGGTTCGAGGGCCTGCTGCAGAAGGGGATCGAGTGTTTTTACCGAGCGATCGAACTCGATCCGAACTACGCGTTGGCCTATGCCGGCCTGGCCGATTCCTACATCATTCTCGGAACCTACGCCTACTTCCCGGTGGAAGAAGCGATCTCGCGAGCCCGAGCCGCTGCCCAGCGCGCGGTCGAGATCGATGACACTCTCGCTGAAGCCCACGTATCTCTCGGTATGGCACAGTTCGGCGTCAACCCTGATTACGCGAGCGCCCTCGGCGAGTTTCGACGCGCGATCGAGCTCAAGCCGAACGAGTCGATCTCGCACAGTTGGTTCGGGATGGCGTCTGCGCTTCTCGGTCACTCCGAAGAAGCGAGAGCGGCGGCCAGGCGGTCACAAGAAATCGATGCGCTCGCGCCCCTCGTGCACTCGACCGCGGCCCTGACCCTGTACTGGTGCGGCCTACTGGATGAGGGTCGAGAGCAGTGTCGAAAGGGGTTGGATCTCGACCCTGAGCATCCCACCGCTTTGTGGGTCGAGGGGACCCTTCATATGGCGAAGGGTGACTTCACCGGGGCGATCTCTCCGTTTCGGCGTCTGGTTGAACTCACGAATCGCGGTGGGTTCTACGTTTCGAATCTGGGAGCCGCGCTGGGCGCAGCAGGTCATCACGCCGAAGCGCGCGACCTTGCCGAGCAGCTCGAGGTCCGGCGCGCGGGGGAGTACATCTCTCCACTGTACCTCGGCTGGGTGTACCTCGGTCTCGGTGAACACGAACGTGCGGCCGATCTCTTCGAGAAAGCGAGGGGGGAAGGCAGCTTCTTCTTCTGGCTTCCCCGTGATCCGCTCTTTGACCCGATTCGCGAGGATTCGAGATTCCGCGCCTATTTCGAGCACATGCGTCTCCCTGTATGAGCCGAGTTCTCCCTCCCGAGGGCCGGTGAGCCCGCCAGAGTCTAGAGCCAGAACCCCCAATCTGGAGAACCCACTCGTCTCCGACGGGTTCGTTTGCGATGATCTGGGCAGCTCTGAAACCCTTGGGGCGCTGCGTGACGTGAGGTGCGGCGGTCGAGACCCAACGGTATCGGGGTCTAGAAGACTGCACTCAACCAGTGATCCAAGGAACCAGCGAACTGATCCAAGGAACCAGCGAACTCGGTGCGGGACCCACCAGGGCTCGGCCGATCTTGACGCGGCGGCGAGCCGCAACGGAAAGGGATGGAAGATGAATCTTCGAGCGATCTTGCTGACCACGCTTGCCCTCGGGGCACTCGCGGCGGCACCCGCAGCGGTCGAAGCTCAAACCGGGTCAGTTTCTGGAGTCGTAACGAGCGACGCCGGTGACCCTCTCATGGGCGTTTGGGTTCGCGCCAGCGATGGCGGTTCGACCTGGGGCTTTGGTCAATCCGATTTCACCGGCATGGATGGCGCCTATGCCATCGATAACCTCGCGCCCGGTTCTTACGAAGTGAGCGCGCGTCGCTTTGGCTTCGAGACCATGACCGCGACCGTCGACGTCGTCGACGGCGTGAACACCGTCCAGGACTTCGTCCTCTCCGCGCCCACCTTTGGCACCGTCGCGGGGGTCGTGACTGACTCGGCGACCGGCCTGCCGATCGAGGACGCGTTCGTGCGCGTGACCGGAACCAGCGCTGGCGGGTTCTTCGGTGGCTTCTTCGGGAACTTCGCCATCACCGACGCGGCTGGCGCCTATTCGGTCGATGACGTGCGGACAGGCGATCGCGATGTCTCCTTCCACAAGTTGGGATACTTCTCGCAGACTGTCGTGGTCACCGTCGCCGACGGCGTGACCACCACCGCGGACGCGGCTCTCGATCCGCTGACCTTCGGTACGGTCACGGGGATCGTGGTCGACGGACTCGGCGTCCCGGTTGACGGGGCGTTCGTCTTTACCCGTGGCGGCGGCGGCGGCGGATTCCTCGGCGGCTGGAGCGTCACCACCACGGATGCAACCGGCGCATTCTCGCTCGAAGACGTCGTGACCGGCGAGCGTGACATTCGCATCTTTGCCTCCGGGTTCTTTTCGGAGACGGTGACGGCCACTGTCGTCGAAGCCGGAACGGACCTCGGGACCATCGTGCTCGGCGCTCTCACCTACGGCTCGGTCTCCGGAACGGTCAGCGACTCGGTGACCGGACTCGCGATCGATGGTGCCTGGGTTCGCGTGTCCCACGGTGGCTGGACCCAAACGGACCGGATGGGAATGTACACAGTGACCGACGTCCTGACCGGAACGCGGAACGTTCGCGTCTTCGCCCAGAACTACGTTCACCAGCTCACGACGGTCGACGTGACCGACGGTGCGGCGACGACGGCGGACTTCGCGCTCGTCCCTCGCTGATCGAACCGAGAGAGTTCTTAGCGATGAGGCATTGCTGTGACAGCCTGCATCGATGAAGATGAGACCGTGCGCTCCTGGAGCGCACGGTCTTTTTGATGAACCCCCCTTTTGATGAACCCCGTCCAAGTCGATTCGAGAGGCCCCCACCGTGCGTTCTCTTCCCACCGCCATCGCGGTCCTCGCGCTCTTGGGAGCGCTTCTGGCCCTCGGTCTCTCATTCCAGCGTGACTCGGCGCCGGCCGCGAATCCCAAGGCTCAGGGATCCAAGCTCGAAGAGCGGATCATGACCCTGGAAGCCGAGGTCGCGGCGCTCCGCACCGAGATCACCGCGGCCGAGCTCGCGGCGGGAGGAGACCGCCCGGCGATCGATACGGCCGGGCTCGAGGCGCGCATCACGGCGCTCGAGCAGGCGATGGCGGCGGTTCTCGCAAGCACTGGGGGAGCACCGGCAGAGGGGGTCTTCGCGTTGGGCTCGCTCGACGACGCACCCGCTGGGGCGGTGACCGAGCAAGAGCTCGAACGCACGCGACGCGCGATCGCCGAACTGCGCAGGGAAGAGCTCGCCTCGAAGCTCGGGGGGTGGATCGACAAGGAGAGTGCGCGCTCCGAAAAAGTGCTCGCTGCGATCGAAGAGAAGCTCCAGTTGCCGTACCGCGACATGGAGCGCGTGCGCGCGCTCTTCACCGAGGAGACCGAGGCGCACGCGGCGATCATGGAGGAGTTGTGGTCGCGGGATCCGCCGAAGAATCGCGCCGAGGAAGAGGCCATCGCCGCCGATTGGGACACGGCGAGTGCACGCATGAAGGAAATCCGCATTGAGCGCGACGCCGCGCTCGAGACCCTCCTCGGCGCGGAGCAGTTTGAAGTCCTGCAAGTGACGGTGAAGGCGGCGAGCCGCCCCTGAGTGCGTAGCTGCGTTCGTCCCCGCGTTTCACTGCGCAACCCCTCTTACACCCCCGCGAATCGGTTAGAGTTCCCGAGCGGGGGAGGGGGTGGGCCGCTGGTGAGCGGTTCCCTTCCCAGGTGATCTGAATCGACGGTGATCTGATTCGACGATGATCTGATTGGACTCAAGCACAGGAGGTCCCATGTCTCTCACACTCGATCAAGCGCGCATCGCGCTCGAGGCCTGTATCGCCAAATCTTCAGGCTCCGAGCTCAAGATGAACATCGCCGTCGTCGACGCCGGTGCCAACCTCGTCGCCTTTGCGCGGATGGATGGAGCGTGGCTCGGCTCGGTCGACATCGCGATGAAGAAGGCGCGGACCGCGCGCTACTTCGACATGCCGACTGGCGACATCGGCGGCCTCTCCCAGCCGGGGGGCTCGCTCTACAACATCGAGCACTCGAACGGTGGACTGATCACGTTCCCCGGCGGCGTGCCCGTCATCGATGGCGACGGAACCGTGCTCGGAGCGATCGGGGTCTCGGGAAGCTCCGTGGAGAACGATCACATGGTCGCCGAGGCGGGGCGTCTCGCGATTTCTTAGACCGGCGCACTCAGATTTTTCCCAATAGACCGAGGCCGCGTTCCGACCGAGCGTGACCTCGGTTTGTATCCGGACGGGATCTTGGGCGGGCTGGATGCGCAGCTTTTCGAAGTGCGACTGGTCCTCCGCCTCTGGACCAGGCATCGTGGCGGGCGATCACCCCCCCGCTGGCCACACTTGAACGAGGACCCATGACCGTCTCTCTCGAGGCTCGCCTCAGCGACATCTTCGGCTTCGACACCTTCCGCCCCGGCCAACGCGAAGTGTGCGAGCACCTCATCGACGGGAACTCCGCGGCCGCCGTGTTTCCGACCGGCGGGGGCAAGTCGCTCTGCTATCAACTGCCGGCGCTCGAACTCTCGGGCACGACGATCGTCGTCTCGCCGCTCATCGCCCTCATGAAGGATCAAATCGACGCCCTCCGCGCGCGCGGAGTGGCGGCCGCGCGTCTCGACTCCTCTCTCTCGCAGGATGAGTTCCGCGAAGTGACCCGAAACGTCAGGCGCGGCGAGCTGAAGCTTCTCTACGTCGCGCCGGAGCGCTTCACCAACGAGCGTTTTCGCGGCCTCCTCGCCGATACGGACATCTCTCTGTTCGCGGTCGACGAGGCCCACTGCATCTCGGAGTGGGGGCACAACTTCCGTCCCGACTACTTGAAGCTCGCCCGTTTTGCGAAGGACGCCGGCGCGAAGGCGATTCTCGCTCTCACCGCGACCGCCACCCCCGCGGTGCTCGACGACATCTGCCGCTTCTTCGAGATCGATCCCGCCCGCGCGATCCGCACTCCGTTCCACCGTGCGAACCTCGATCTCGGCGCCCGACGCGTGGAGCCTGAAACGCGCGACGCAGCGCTCGTCGACTGGCTCCGCGGGCGACCCCGGGGGGGCGCGACAATCGTCTATGTCACACTTCAGCGCACGGCGATGGCTGTCGCCAAGCGTCTCCGGGAGGCGGGGTTCGAGGCGCGGCCGTACCACGCGGGGCTCGACGATGACGTGCGCGCCGAGACGCAAGATTGGTTCATGGAATCTGAGAGCGCGATCGTCGTCGCGACCATCGCGTTCGGCATGGGAATCGACAAGTCGAACATTCGAGCGATTGCCCACTACAACCTTCCGAAGAGTCTCGAGAACTATGCACAGGAGATCGGGCGCGCGGGACGGGATGGCGAGGCGTCGCGGTGCGAGATCTTCGTCTGTGCCGAAGACCGCGGGCCGCTCGAGAATTTCATCCACGGTGATATGCCGGAGGAGGAGGGTCTCGAAGGGATCGTCGAAGAGATGCTCGGGGGAGAGGAGGAGATCTCGGTCTCCCTCAGTCAAATCTCCTCGCGGAATGATGTGCGCCCCCTCGTGGTGCGCACGCTGCTGACGTACCTCGAGATCGACGGCTATCTCGAAGAACGCACCCCGATTTACGAGAAGTACCAATTCGCTCCGAACGTGCCGTCGGCCGAGATCCTCGGTCATTTCGAGGGGGCGGAGCACCGCTACGTGCACAACGTGCTCGCGATGTCGGTCGCGGCACGGAAGTGGTTCACGATTGATATCGATCGGGCGGCGGAGCGAACGGGGACCGATCGGCGGCGCGTGATCGATCTCCTCGACCAGCTCGGCGAGCGCGGCTTCATCGAGATGAAGCCGAGCGGTTTGGTGCATCGATACCGGCGCGTGCAGAATGACATCGATCTCCCCGCGGTCACCGCGGATCTCGTGGATCGGATGCAGAACCGCACAGTCCGCGACCTCGGGCGCCTCGATTCCGTCGTCGACTTTGCCGAGGGAGTCGATTGCCTGGCGTCGCGTCTCGGCGCGCACTTCGGTGAGCCGCTCGATGCTCCCTGTGGGCACTGTTCGAGCTGTCGGGGAGAACGCGTGGCGCCGATCGATGGGGGTGGCCGGGGATCGCTGACCCTCGACGAGGATCTGTTTGCGAGGGCGGCCGCTCTCCGAGCGGAAAAGAACGGGGATGCACTCCTCTCGCCCGTCGCGATCGCGCGGTTCCTCACGGGGATCACATCTCCGCGATTGAGTCGCGCGCGTTGGACGCGGCACGAGCTGTTTGGCAGCGCGGAGCTGGTGCCCTTCCTCACCGTCCTCGAGCGCGCGGTGTCTCACGACTGAGTTTGAAGTGACACCATTCTGTCACAGATCATCTCGGGTGGAGAGCACGCGGTCCGGGAGCGCACCTCGCCCCTGACTCACAGATCAGGAATAGGGAACCGCTCCGTCGCGAGTGCCGTCTTCCCCACAGCTGAGTGATGCCGATCACGCGTGAACCAGCCACTCGAATGAAAATCAGCGAAGGTCAGTCGTCGGTACTCACGAGCACCGCGTCTTCCTCCTCAAAGTCATGTCGCCGAGCGACATGATCGAGCCGCCGTTCGATTCAGGAGCGCACGACAACTCCTGCTTCCGGCCCAGCGAGGGAGCCCGCTGCTTGCCGCTCGCCAGAGCGTCCCCGCCCGCCGCGACTCATCTTCCCTGGCCCAGTCTTGACGGAATGAGTCTTGACGGAATGAGTCTTGGCGGAATGAGCCGCCACGGAATGGGCTTCGACGCAATGGACCCGCGCTTTCGGATAGGAAATGAAGCTATGACGATTCAGAAATGTCTTTTCGTCTTCGTGGTCAGTGCCATCTGTTTGTTCACCGCGACGCTCAGTGCTCACGAAATCGGAAGTAATGTCCTCGTCACGGTCTCTCGGGGGGATGCCAACGGCGACGGTGTTCTCAATCGAGACGACGCAACGCTGATGCACGACATCTTGAAGGGGGAGGTCGACCCCTCCGTCTCGATCCGAGACCTGGACATGGACAAGGACGGTCACTTCACCGAACGAGACCTCCTCGAGCTCCGCACGGAGGTCAATCTCTTTGGCGAGCAGCGTGTGCATCAGGAAACCGAATTCGCGATCCTCGGGGATGCCAACGACGATGGCTTCGTCGACCTCGGTGATGTCGTCTCGCTCCTTCAGGCTCATTTCCAGGGCGTGCGGTACCGCGCGCCAGCCGAAGTGGTGGATATCAACCTGGATGGCAAGTTCGACCTTCGGGACGTCATCGAGTTGACCGAGATTTTCTTCGGGAAGCAGACGTAGCTTTCCTGGTCTGAGTTCGTCCTCACTCTGGAGTATCCTCGAAGAAGAGACATGGCGCCCTCCCCGACGGGGGGAGAGCGCCATGTCCTGTTTGTTTACCCGGCGAGAGCCGCGCGCGTCGCCGCGCTAATTCTCCGGCAAGCCCCGCGCGATTCGCGACGTGTCCCTCGTCTCGAAGGGAGCATCTTTCCCCGTGATCGCTTGCACGATCCGCTGCACGTGGGGGTGACTGTTCTCGATGAACAGTTTGAACTTGCCCTGGGTCCCGGCCGCCGCGGTACCCGCGACGTACAGACCTTTCACGTTCGTCTCCATCGTCTCCAGACTGACTTCCGGGCGCGCGTTCGTGCCGATCAAGCGCACGCCGCACTTCTCGAAGAGGAACGGGTCCTGGCGGTAGCCCGTCATCGCGAGGACGAAGTCGGCATCGACCGTGATCTCCTCGCGACTCGTCACGTGACGGAGCCGAGTTTGACCGGGCTCGATCTCGACCGGTTCCGTCTCCGGGTAGAAGTCGATCTGCCCACTCTTGATGAGATTCCGCACGTCGGGGAGCAGCCACGCCTTCACCGACTTCTCTGGAAGAGCATCGCGACGATAGCTGATCGCAACCCGCGCCCCCGCTCGGTGGCAGCGGAGAGCGGCCTCGACCGCGCTGTTCTTCCCGCCGATGACAAGAAGCTTGCGCCCGAAGTAGGCGTGGGGCTCGGTGAAGTGGTGGGTGACATGGGGGAGGTCTTCGCCGGGGATCCCGAGCAGGCGCGGGTAGTGCATGTCCCCGATGGCGAGAACCACATTGTCGGCGTACACCGATTCTCGGGGCATGGCTGGATCGTCGACCAGGGCCGCTGGATCGTGGGCGGTTTCCACCGACGGGACCACCTCGAGCCGGAACCCGTTTTCCTCTTCGGCGATCTCGACCACGCGTCGGTACGTCTCGACCACGAGCCCGAACTGCCCCACGATCGCGCGCAGGTAGCTGAGGTACTCCTCCCGAGTGGCCTTCTCCTGGTGCGCGGTGAGGAACGGCACTCCCGCGAGCGCGATGCGCTCGGGAGACGAGAAGAAGCGCACCTGGCGGGGGTACTGAGTGATCGTCTGACCGATCGTCCCCGTCTCGAAGTGACGCAGCGAGATGTTGTGATGACGGAGGGCGACCGCGAGCTCGAGACCGATCGGTCCGCCGCCGACGATCACGACTTCACTAGGGGACGCTTCGGCTCGCGAAGGTTGGTCTTCTAACTTGCGTGCTGTCATGGGGGGAGTGTAGCGATCTTCGGCCGAGGGGCGGGCAAATCATGTCACCCGATGAGGACGAGGACCCGCTCTCTGAGCGCCGGAACCACCTCTTTTTCGAACCACGGATTCCGCTTGAGCCACATGTTGTTTCGGGGGCTCGGGTGGGGGAGCGGAAAGAAGGTCGGGGCAAATTCCCGCCAGCGACGCACCGTCTCGGTGACCGTCTTTTGTGCGCGGTCGCCCATGTAGTGATCGAGCGCGTAGCGGCTGAGGAGGAATGTGGTCTCGATCGCCCGCAGCTCGGCGGTGATCGGCGCGTGCCACGTCGGGGCGCATTCGGGGCGGGGGGGCAGGTCGCCGCTCCTCCCGGTGCCCGGGTAGCAAAAGCCCATGGGGAGGATGGCGATCTGGGAGGGGTCGTAGAAGCGCTCTCGGTCGATCCCGAGCCAACTGCGCAGGCGATCGCCGCTGGGATCATCCCAGGGAACGCCCGACGCGTGCACGCGTCGACCGGGGGCTTGACCAACGATGAGGATCTTGGACGAGGTCGCGGCGGCGAGAACCGGGCGAGGGCCGTGGGGAAGGTGAGCCTCACAGATGCGGCAGTCACGCGCCTGGGCGAGGAGGCATGCGAGACGTTCGGTGGCGTTCGGCACAGCTTCCCCTTTCCCCTCCTCGGGGTGGATCGACAGTTCAATCCCGGGTGCGAGGATAGCATGGCGGGAGAGGGGACGCTGCGGCGTCGTGCCCAGAACGAACAATCGCGCGAGACCCCCGGGGGGAGCTCGCGCGATCGCGTAGCACTGGTTCAAAAAGACGAAGCGCGTCGTGAAGGCTAGACGACGACGTTGTCGTTCGTCTCGGTCTCCGATTGAGACTCCGACACCGACGCGGACTCCGACGCAGACACCGACGCGGGCACCGATTCCGACGGTTCTTCGACGTGATCGTCCGCCGAGGGGAAGCGCTGGGTGCACACTTCGAGTTCTGCCCGGATCGACGCGAGGACGACCGCGCAGTTTTCGTCACCCGTGCCCGACTTCTCGAGTGCGTTCGCGGCGGCTTCGAGCACCGCACGCTGGCTGGTGATCTGGTTGCGCATCGCGCCGACTCCGACGTTGATCGCGTCCTTCACATCCTGCAGATCATCCTTCTGCCGGAGGCGCATTTCGCGGTTCCATGATCCATTCTGCATCTCGACGAAGTACTTCTTGATCGCGAAGATCGGACCGCAGAAGCGGAAGGAGTACCAGTATCCGAACCAGGTCGCGAGCGACGCGGTCAGGAGAATCGAAACGTAGAAGGACGCCGTGAAGTAGCGCGACATGTGATCGATGAGGGCGTTGTTCTCGCCGCCGTTCGCCGCCGTGAACTGCCACAGCCCGAGGAGTGGGATGTGCGTTCCGACGAACGAGACGATCAGAGTCACCCCGAGCGAGCCGAGGATCAGTCGAGCCTGGAGGTCGGGGCGGACGTACTTCCGACTGCGACGGTAGGGTGGTTTGGCTTTTTGGTTCTGCATCCGCATCTCCCAGAGGTTCGGGGGGTGGTCCGACCCGGCTGGTCGGAGACTCCACTCAAGAGAAGCATCCTCTGGGCGATATCGTCAATCTGGGAGGGTTGAGCCTCTTGGACAAGAAATGCGAGCGTGCGTTCTCGGGGGAGTACGCACCCTCACAAGGCATTTCAGCCCAGGATGCCGATTCCGATCCCGGGGCCTGTATCAGGATTCGATTCCCCTACGGGCAACCCGCCGCCGCCCCGCAGGTGAGGCTATCCACGGTCGGATCGACCCCGCACTCACTCGAGGGCGGTGCCGGGGGAATCGGGGTGGGGCCGAACAGGGCCGTGAGGAGCGTGATGCCATCCGCGACATCGAGGGCTCCATCGTCGTTGCCATCACACGCATCGGCGCAGGCGAAGGCACCGAGATCTCCGTTGCTGCCGGGGGGAGGGAAGAGCGCGGCGAGGAGCGAAATCGCATCGGCGATGTCGAAGGACGCGTCGTCGTTGCAATCTCCGCGCACCAGCAGCTCGCAAGCATCGAGGAGACCATTCTGGTTCGTGTCGGTTCCGGTGCCACTCGCGATCTCGCACGTATCGGGGATTCCGTTCCCGTCGCAGTCCTCTGCACAACTGTCGGGGACGCCATCGTCGTCGCAGTCCCCCGCGCCCAAGAAGGCGATCTCGATCGCATCGAGGGTTCCGTCGCCGTCGCAATCTCCGGCGGCCGCGTCGCGGAGCGCGCGCAGGGTGTAGCTCCCTGTGGATCCCCCTTCGGCGAAGATGCGCACTCGGTAGATTCCCGAGGCGACGGTGGTGAGTGCGGAGAGGTGCACGGTCTCGTTGTCGGTCGAGGTCGCCGAGGTCATGAGCGGCGCTTGACTTTCCCCGGGGGCGTACACGAACAGGGTGAGATCAACGTCGGCATGGGAGAACTCGAGTTGGAACAGCGGGGTCTCTCCCGCTCCGACGATCACGCCGAACCAATCTTCGTCGGCCCCGTTCGGGCGCGGATCGATGGCGAGGCCTGGAAGCTCGGTCGTCGCATCGATGATCGCCGAGCGCGGCGCGGTGTCGTTGTCTTCAAAGGGATCGACGAGGTTGGTGCGACCCGCCGCGCCATCGGGCAGGGTCGGTTGGGCGGGGGAGAGGCCGAAGGACGTGCGATAGAGGGCGCTCGTTTCGGCCCGAGCGAGCGAGGTACCTCCGGTGGGGCCGAGAACCTCCGGCTGCATCCAAAGCATCCCCGTGCCCGGGGGCGCGAGGTGGGTGGTCACGAACCCCCGCACGAAGCGCACGTAGTCGATGCACACATCGGTTGGGTTGATCAGGCTCACGTCCCCCGTCGATCCGGCGCTCCACGACCACACTACGGCATTGCCCTGGTCGTACAGTTCGGTCGCGGTGTCGGTTCCCGAAGCTTCGCTGACGGTCACCGTACCCCCCGCCGGCAGCACGAAGGGGGGGAAGTCAAAGATGCGATTGGCGGTCGAGGTGCTCGTCGTGCGCCCGAGCACTTGCCAGCCGGTGAGGTTTGCGGAGACCGTGCCGAGGTTCCGCACCTCGAGGCGATCTTCGCCCCCGACTTCAACCTCGCTGATGACGACGGGCGGCGCGGCATCGGGAGCGATCACGATCGCCGCGCCGAGGGTCCCTGCGCCCGTTCCGGGGGAGGCCACCGAGATCGACGGAGTGCCCGGTGCCGCGGTCGAACCGATGGCGAGACGCGCGGCAATCACCTCTGGTGAGAGAACAATCGACTCGATCACCTCGATCGCGGGGTCGCTGCTCGAAACCGTCGCATCGACTGCAAAGTTTTCGCCGCGCACCAAAACGGAGTAGGTCTGTCCGGGGAGCATCGGTGGGGCAGAAACCTCGGTGACGGTCGGCGTTGTTGCCGCCACAGTCTCTACTTTGAGTTGATAGGTGCCGTACCGCGTGCGGTTCAGGGGCCTTCGTGCGTGGCGCAACATGAGGTGGAACACCCCGCTCGCCGGAGCCCGCCAGCGCAGGCTCGGAACGGTCTCATCCATGTCTTGTGCGCTGCCACTCGATTGGGTGTTGAGCGACGTGTCGAGGGGGTCGAACGAGGCCGCGAGCAGCTTGCCCGCCAGGGCGTCGAAGAGGAACATCTCAGGGTCGGGCCGACTGAAGATCGTGTTCCCGCCCCCGGAGACCGCGATGGAATAGGTCGTTCCCGCAACAGCGTTGAACTGGAAGCAGTCTTCATCGGCGGCGGGATCGCCGACCGGTGCGTAAAACGTGTTTTCGAACACCGTACCATCGGTCGGGAGGGTGGTGGCGGTGTCGAAGGTACCATTGGGTTCGTTCGCATCGGGAAAGAAGTCGATGTGATGCGATCCGAAGATCGACTCGAGTGCGCTCTGCCCCCCGAGCCCCAGCTCGAACCACAGATCCCAGAAGTCCTCGAGGTTGGTGGCCGGCAGATCGCGCACGCGCATTTCAGACGTGACGCTCCACACCTCGAGGTCGAGGCCCGCCTCGGAATCGTCATCACTCCCAGGAGATCCGTCCGCCGTCGCTTGCGCATCGACCAGGTCGTGGAGGGCGGCGGTCACCGCGGACTCTCGCGTCGAGCCGCCGACCTGTCCCGCTTCGAAGGCGTAGGAGAAACCGCCGGTGGTTCCGAAGCTGTTCCGATCGGAGTAGACGTCGGGGCGGGGGCGCGAGCCGTGGTGCAAGACCGCGCTCGAAATGTAGGTCGCGTACCCCTCACTCCAGGCGAGGCGCGGATCTTGGTCGTCGTCGCCCAAGGTGTGGGAACCGCCCGTGTTCCGCGAGCGCCCGAACTCGTCTTCGACGAAGTGACCGAGCTCGTGAAGGATGTTGGGATCATCGTAGCCGTCGTCGTCGGCGAGGTTCACGGTATTCGAGCCGCCGCCGTACGACGATCCGCCGCGCCCGTTGTTCGGGTTCCAACGCATGCGACAGTTGCGGGCGAGCGGCGTCCCATCGACGGAGGCGATCCAGTCTGCCATCCGCACCAGCATGTCGAATCCGTTGAAGACTTGCGACGACCAGTCGGTGGTGGCGATGTCTCCGATCGCTTGTGGCATCGTGCTGGTACCGAAGGAAACGTTCAGGGTGGGGGCGTGCGCGATCACATCGGTGGAGGGGTCGTGAAAGGCGTAGACCGCGAAGTTGTTCAGGTCGTCGACGACCGTGAGATCGAGAGGCGGCGTTTGCGTCGTGCTGGCGAGGACCCGCACCGCGACGTTGCGAGTCTGAGAATCGAAGACGAAGATCGAGAAGCTTCCCGAGTCGCTGGTCGAGCCACTCGCGAGGACCTGGAGCGTCGCGAGGTCATAGACTTGCACATCGGCGCGACGCACTGGCTCGGGTGAGGTTCCGCTCCACCCCGAGGTTCCATAGGTGCGGTCGGTGTAGAAGAACGTGCCGGTCGCGGTCCAGTCCGCATGGGCGGAGGCGGCGCCGAAGAACGAGAGGGACGCCAAAGCGAGAAGCGTGAGAGAGAGGAGTCGCGCTGCGCTCAACGGTCTCCTCCATTCTCGGGCTGAGTCTCAAGAGGCTGAGACTCGGTCGGAACGGCGATCTCGAGCCCGCGGGCGTTCGCTTCCGACTGGGTCATGTACTCGACGCAGCTGCCTCCTCCCGGTAAGGGGAGTACGACGGCATGGCGCACGAGTGCGATGGGGGCGGGGCGTGGTTCGCCGGTGGCGGGAATCGAGGCGTCGAGCGAGAACCAGTGTTCCCCAGACTCCGTGAAGGCTTCGAGTTGAACCGCGACTCCGCCTGGAGCGAGGGGTCGATCGAGAATGAGCACTCGGTCGATGGGAGCGGAATCTCGAGTGAGCATCGACTCCCACTGTCCGGTCTCGCCCTCGAAGAGAGCGTTCGCCGGCTCGAGCGGCCGCACCCGCACCCGGCCGAGGATCCACGGAGAGACCGTGACGATCACGGCGTCCGTTCGCTCGGGGTGGGGACGGAGCACCAGCACATCGGGCGCGCGCGGCCCACACTCTTCGGCAGTCTCTCTGGGCACGGCAGGCTCAATGGGCACGGGAAGAGCGATGGACTCGGGAATCGAGGGACTGAGCGCGGAGCGTGACGGTCCCGCGCAAGAAACCGCAAGGAGTAGAACCGAAAGAGTACAAACCCCGAGTCGCGGGTCGATCACGGGCGGACCTCCATTGTGCGGGAGCAAAGTCGGAGCTGGGAATAACCCGTACCGCGACGAGAGGTCTGTCCTCCCCCCGCGGACCCGAGGAGTCTAACGAGACCGTACAAGATCACCAGGGCACCTCGACACTAGGTTTGCATCGCCAGTCAGGACGGCACATTAGGGCGATGGAATCATGGATGAGGGCGGGCCAGGCCGTTACGCTCCGGCTGAGGTGGAGTCAGAGGTGGAGTCAGGAGACTCCGGGATTTCCGCGCCCGAACCGCGATGGGGAAGAAGTGTTGACGATGCCTGATCGTGCTCGATCGTCGTTCTTCAGTTCGACCCGTCTTCTCACATGCCTCACGCTGCTTTTTCTTCTCCCGGGCTGTTTCACAGTCCGCGCCGTACCCGAACTAGTGGTCCTTTCCGCACCGACGATCGAACTTCCGGTCGAGCGCGCCCATGGCGTCTTCTTTGTCGAGGCGATGATCGAGGGGAGAGGGCCGTATCGCCTGATCCTCGATACCGGGGCCGGCATGCTCACCCTCAGTCCGAAGGTCGTCAGTGAGGTCGGTCTCGCGAAGAAGTCGTACCCGTGGCGCCTCCGCGGCGCGTCCGGCTCGAAGTGGGGCTGGCTCGGCACCGGCCGAGTGGCGGAGTTGAGCATCGGCGACTCGGTGCGGATCGATTCATTTCGCTTCGTCGAGCACTCGCTCCCACTCGAAGTCGACGGCCTGCTCGGGAACGGCATTTTCGATCACTGTGCGATGGTGATCGATCCTCTCCAGCAACGCATCTGGCTGACGACCGACGAAACGATCTCACATCCCGACGACGTGCCGTTGCGTCTCTCGAATGGGGTGCCGACCGTGGCGCTCACCCTCGGCGATCGAACGTTGCGCGCGACGTTCGACAGCGGCTGCTCGGGGACCCTCGATCTCCCCGAGAGCGATGAAGATCGGTTGGCGCTCGAGCCGGGGGGCGGGATCGTCGAGACCTACTCGATCCACGGTGCCCATTGGTTGTCGGTGAGGCGCTACGACGGTTCGATCGAAATCGGGCCGGTTTCGATCGAGCACCCATTCGTGCGTTTCGGTGCTGGACACCCGCTCGCCGGTCTGCCGCTCTTTCGCGGCCACGCCCTGCGCATCGACCTGCGCACGATGACGCTCAAGGTGGGGGCCTCGGTCACTATTCCCCCAGGCGTTCCGGAGCATCCCCCAGGCGTTCCAGAAGTGATCCCCGTCGATTGAGTCCGTGCTGCCCGCGGGCCCCGTGATTCCACCAGCCGAGCAAATCCTTCGCTCCTGGCCGATTTGAGCCCCTTTAGAGCCCTCTCGCGAGCTCCCTCGCGAGCCCCTTCCGAGCCCCTTCCAAAAAAGAATCAAAGCTCCGTGTCATGGGTGGCAGCGGGTCCCGAACCCCTTGTGACCTGGGGTCAGCTCAGGTTCAGAGGGAAGGAAGGTGCCATGCGCACTCAAAACAACATCGGTGGTCCGAGACGTTCCGTGGTTCGGAGCGTCGCCCCCGTTCTCAGTCTGATCGTGGCTCTGGTCGCGCTTCTCGGGACCCCGGCGGCGCTTCTCGCGCAGTGTGCCCCGACGACGCTGCCGGTCGATGAGGGGATGAGCGTCGCGACGTGCTCCTCCGTTCTCGATCCCGGCACCAGCCGAGTGGTCGTCTTGTACGACACCCGCAACCCTGCGGTGAACGCGCCCGGCCTCGACGTCAACTGGTACGCGCCGCAGATGCACAACCACATTCCGTTGACGACCGACACGTGGAACCGCGACAACCTCGGACACGTCTTCGGGATCTGTCTCGACGACGGTGCGAACCCGAACATCTACGTCAGCGCGACGCAGGTTTGGGGGTTCGGATATACGGCGGCAGGGGGGCCCGGCGGGGTCTATTGCCTCGACGGGACCACAGGGGCGATCAGCGTCTTCGCATCGCTTCCGAATGCGAGTGCCGTTGGTCTCGGCAACATTGATCATGAAACGAACGGCGGGCACTTCTTCGTCAGCAACTTCGACGATGGCCTGATCTACCACCTCGACAGCGCGGGAGCACCGGGCGCGACGCCCACCTACGACCACGGTGTCGACGGCATTCCAGGGACCGCGAACGACATTCCCGATGATCCGAGCGTGGCTTTGACGCAATACGGCCGTCGCATCTGGGGTCTCCAGGTCAATGAAGCCGAAGATCGTCTCTACTACGGAGTGTGGTGGGAGAACGGGAACGACGTTGCGGCAGTCGCCAACGAAGTGTGGTCGGTTCAGCTGAACGCCGCTACGCGCGATCCAATCGCGTCCACTGCGCAGCTCGAGTTCACGATTCCGCCGATCAGCAACCGAGTGAACCCGGTCTCCGACCTCACCTTCGATGCGAGCGGCACTCGGATGATCATCGCCCAGCGCAGCATGTCGGGCACCGCGCTGAACAACACGGCGCACCAGTCCTATGCCCTCGAGTACAACGGCAACACCGGTGCGTGGGTCGCGAGCGCCACCAACAAGTTCCTGGTCGGCGGCATTGCCGGCGGCGCGAATGCTGCGGGGGGCGTTGACCTCGACTGCGAAGGAAACGTCTGGGCGACCGGGGATGCGCTTCACCTCGCCGCCGGCGACGCCAACTACGGTTTGCAGCGGATCCCCGCCGGCGGTGGCAGCACCGTGATTCCCTTCACCCAAACCAGCTACCTGGTCGACTTCGACTGCAACATCGGGGACTTCGGAGACAAGACTCTGCTCGGAGACGTCGAGCATCGCCGTGCGGCGTGTGCGACCTGCTCGATTGCCGACGAAGAAATCATCTGTAGCCCGAACGGGACCGGCAGCTTCAGCTACACCTTCACGGTGACGAACAACTCCGGCGTCGATGCCGACCGGGTTCGACTCTTGCCGTCGGGTGGATTCTCGATCACCCCTACCACGATCCTCCAGACGATCCCGGACGGAACCAGCGCGACATTCACCGTGCAGATCACCGGCGCGACCCCGGGCACTGCGATCTGCTTCGAAGTGTGGCTCATGGAAAACCAGTTCTCGCAGTGCTGCGTGATCGATCACTGCATCGAGCTGCCGAACTGCTGTGCCGATCTGACCGTCGAAAGTCTCGAATGTGACCCGGCGAACCCCGGCAGCTACATTCTCAACTTCAACGTCACGAATCTCTCCACCATCGCCGTCGACCGGATCTTCCTCTGGCCGACCCCCCCCGTCGCGCCGGGCTACGCCTTCAGCGACGACGAGTTTGTCTCTCCCGCTGACTTCGCGGGTCCGCTCGCGACAGGTGGCAACTCCGGCACCTTGACGACCACAATCATCGGCGGTGCGGGTGGCTCGACCATCTGCTTCGAAGTGAGCGTGCACGACTCGACCAACGGAGATTGCTGTTTCGAGACGGTCTGTGTGACACTTCCCGAGTGCGACGGCTGCGTCAAACCCGATCGCTGCGCCGTCACCTCAGTCACACCGTGCCAGCCGGGACCGGCCGGACTCGGTGACCAAGCGGTGATCAACGTCGAGATTTGCAACTACTGCAGCGACCTGCCGACCGAATTCGATTGGTCGATCAACGGAGTCGTCGGCGCGTCTTGCCCGACCCCGTACCTCACCGCGGCGAGCTTCTCTCCCAACTCTGGCGTCACCCCGCCCTTGCCGCGCGGCGAGTGCATCGAGTTCGCGATCGTGGTCGATTGCGCTGGCATGCAGCCGGGCGACTACGCCTGCTTCGAGTTCTCCTTCACCAACCTCGCGACCGGCGTGGTCACGAACTGCGGCGGCCAGGTCTATCGTCCGGGCAACGTGGGCGGCGGCGGCGTCGACCCGATCGATCACGTGGTCGACGTGCCGTTCGGTGAGCAAGTCGTGATCTCCTTCGATATCGCCCATGTCGGCCTGGATACTCCGCCAGCCGAAGCGACTCTCAGCGAGAACACCAACACCACGACCGCGATCCCGGGTCTCAGCATCGACGCTCGCCCGGTCGGCGACTCGCTGACCGTGCCGATCGATCTTCCGGCGGGAACCACGACCACTGTCGTCGTCGCGGTGGCGATTCCGGTGCACGATCCGCTCGAGGTCTACACTCTCTACCTGCTCGTCGACGGCGACGGGGACGGGAGTCCCGAGCCGATCCTTTCGGTCAATCTGCGCTCGGTGATCGCCGGTGATTGTAACGGAAACGGCTTGAACGACAGCGTCGAGCTGGCCCTCGGACTCGCCTTTGACCTCGACGGTGACGGAGTGCTGGATGTCTGCCAACAAGGGTTGCCGAGCTTCATTCGAGGCGACGTGAACGGTGACCTCGGAGTCGATATCTCGGACGCGATCTCAGCTCTCGGCTACATTTTCGGAGGTGGGAACGAGCCGCCGTGCTTCGAGTCTGCAGACGTCAACGCGGATGGTTCGATCGACGTCGGTGATCCGATCTCGATCCTCGGAGTGCTCTTCTCGAACGCACCCCCGCCGCCGTCTCCGTATCCCGAGTGCGGAACGGCGACCCTGACCAACCTCGGTTGCCAGTCGCCGGTCTGCCCATGAGGTGAGGCGCGTTTTCTCTCAGTTCTACCGATACAGCCCGAGGCCGGGGGGGGAAACCTCCTCGGCCTTTTATTCTTTGGGTGCTGCTCCGCTTCTACGCTCCGCAACGCCCTCGAGACCAACAACGAGACCAACAACGAGACCAACAACGAGACCAACAACGAGACCGCAGGTGAGTCTGGGATTTCCTTCACCGCTCCATTCCTCGCCCCCACACCTTTCGGCTTCGAAGAGCGAGGTCTGCGATCTTCCCCGCTTCCAACGGATGCCCCGCAGTTTCCAGCTCTCGAATTGCTCGCTGGGTGAGAGCACGCGCCCAAACAGAATCGCCGACGATCGATTCGACCGCCGCCCGCGCGGTATCGAACTCGGAACGTCGCCGCATCGCCAAAGTCATCGCCGAGGTCAACGTTTGGACGGTGTCGACCGGCGCAGCGTCTTCGCTCGACCGCAGTTCGCTGTCCGCCCGGCGGAATCGATCGGCGAGCCGACGGTGACTCATCGGGGATCGCGCCCCGTCACCCGCACCGTCGCCCGGGATGGCGAAGAAGACCAACCTCCACTCCATGCTCCCCACCCGCGGAATTCATCGCAGCTTCTTCCCCGGCGTACCCTCCACCACGAGCAACCCCGCGTGAATCAAGGCACGGCAGGTCCCGCACACCGACACTTCGTTCGCGAGACAGGTCCGCTCCCCCGCCGCACGGAAACGGAAGTGGTGCGCGTGGAGCTCGACCCCGCGGCGGCGGCAGGCGGGGTTCCGGCATCGATCGCCATCGCGAGACTTCACCCGCGACGCGAGTCGAGACGAGTTGGGGACATCGAGTTCACCATCGGGGAGCGCTTCCAGGGCCAGTTCCTCTTCTGGCGAGATCATGACCACCTCTGCCGAGTCCGCCCGGCGGACAACTGAGTCCGGATCGACCTCGACACTCCCCTCGAGCGCCTCGACGGCGGACTTCCGGCAGGAGGGACAGTGGTGATAGACAATCTTGGTGGCGGAGCGTGCCGGAGTTGCACTCGCAGGGCCCCCCTGCGATGGGGAGACATGCGATGGGGAGATCTCTGAAGGTCCCGCCGAAAACTGGTCTCCGCGATCGATGATCCACTGCGATAGACCGATCAATCCCTCTTCGAGGCTCAGTCGCGGGGGGGGACTCGAGTGCGTATCAGCCTGCGTTTTATCCTGAGCGACCCGAGCGCCAAGCTTCTCGCCGCTCACCTCGGAAGCGCCGCCACACCCTTCCGCGTCCGCTTCAACTACTTCCTCCCCAGGGAGCGCACAATTCTCCCCGAACCGAGCCAGAGCTGTGTGCACCAGCCCCCACTGCTCGCGCGTCATTTCGAGGGTGACGCGCGTCGTTAGGTTCGGCAGGCCGTGGGTCTCCCGCCGCGGGCGACGCCGCCCGTTCCGCCGCGCGTCCTTCGCCTCCGCGATCACCTCATCGCCCGTGCGCTCCAAGTCGGTCGCGAGGGCGAGCCACTCTTCCTCCGTCTCCGCAACTGCGACCAGTAGAAGCTCTCTCAGGACCCGATAGGAAAACTTCCCACGCCCGTACGCTTCAACGAGGAGAGGCCGTTTCTCGAGCTCGCGGCAGAGGGAGAGAGACTCGTAAGCGGTCGATCGCGGGACCTTCAGAACGCACTGCAGGTAGGCGAGCGGGGAGGGGAGCCCAAGCTCCAGGTAGTGGCGATCACGAACGAACTCTGCGAGGCGCTGCAGGAACTCGATGCGCGCGCGATTGCCGGTCGCGACGAACCCCACCATCTCTTCGTGGAGCACTTGCGTGCGGGGGAGCACGACGCATCCAAGTGTAGCGGCGGTAGTCTGAGTGTTGGGCCGCAGAGTGTTGGGCCGCAGAGTGTTGGGCTCCGTGCTCTCTGAATCCTGTGACTCCACTCTCGCCGAGTGTTCACACTGCGTCATCCTCTTCGGCGTGTCTGTCGCGATGATTATGGTGCTCCTTTCGAGATACGCGTCTCGCTCGAAAAGGAATGGTAGGAGTGGCGGTGTCGGATTCAACTATGAATAAATAAGTATTTAGTGTCCGAGATCGGACGAATGTAAGCGGAGGATCGCGGATGTTCGCGGTCCTCCCCCTCCCTTGGCGCGCGGACGTCCTCGCACCGCGAAAGACCTGGCTCGACAGAGAGGGATTGTTCTATGCCGGGACAGCCGGGGGGTGAAGGCCTGATCGGCAACTGAAGACAGATCAAAACGGTATGCACTTCGCCGGGGAGGTGGCCAGAGTGGCCACCTCCCCCTTTTTGGTCGCGGGGAGCTCGCGCCCCCTTGTTTCTGTTCGCGAGGTGCTCAGACATGATCGCACCCTCGGCGATCGAGGGTCGGGTCTCGAACGGAGAGAGGAGCTCTGTGTGTGTCAATTGGTGAACCCTGCGGCTGGGGAGACGCTGGCATCATTCCCCGCGACCACGCCCGAAGCACTCGAGGCGGCCCTCGCCCTCGCGGAGAGTGCCTTCCTCGAATGGGCGGCGAGTACGTTCGAGCGACGCAGAGAGGCGCTCACTCGCGTGGCAACTCTTCTCCGCGAGAGGAGCACGCAGCTCGCCGAGCGGATGGCGCTCGAGATGGGAAAACCACTGCCCCAGGGAGCGGCAGAAGTAGAGAAGTGCGCATTCGTCCGTGAGTACTTCGCGGAGCACGCCGAGGCGTTCCTCGCCGATGAGCCCGCGCAGCTGGAGTTCCGCGCCTCCACCGCATACCGACCGCTCGGCCCTGTGCTCGCGATCATGCCGTGGAATTTTCCCCTCTGGCAGGCTTTCCGTTTTCTCGCACCGACCCTGATGGCGGGAAACGTCGGTCTTCTGAAGCACGCGGAGAACGTGCCAGGTTGCGCCGAGGATCTCATCTCGGTCCTCGATGACGCCGGTGTTCCTCCTGGCGTCTTTCAGAATCTTCGCCTGCCGGTCGAAAGGGTCGCCGCGGTCATCGCATCCCGCGAAGTGCGTGCGGTCACGCTCCACGGGATCGACCCGTGCGGGGCGATCGGTCGCCAGAGCTGCGGGGGCCTCTCTCAATAAGTGTGTTCTCGAGCTGGGTGGCTGCGATCTCTACCTGATTCTAGAAGACGCCGATCTCGATCTCGCCGCACACCGATGCGTGGCCTCACGACTCTTGAACAGTGGGCAATCGTGCATCGCTGCCAAGCGCTTCGTCGTGGTTGCAAGGGTGGCCGAGGAGTTCACGGAGAGGGTGATCGAACTCATGCGTGAACAACGCTTTGGGGACCCGATCGCCGACCCTCGGGTCGATCTCGGGCCGCTGGCGCGCGAGGATTTGCGCGACGCCCTTCACGATCAGGTGCTCCGCTTGGTCCGCGCGGGTTCGCGACTGCTCCTCGGCGGTGAGCTCCCCCCAGCCCCCGGTTGGTTCTACCCGCCGACAGTTCTCAGCGGCGTCCAGCCGGGATCCCCGGCTTACCGCGAGGAGACCTTTGGTCCGGTCGCGTCTCTGATCGAGGCACGGGATGAGTCCGACGCGATCCGGATCGCCAATGACACGACCTTCGGCTTGGGGGCAGCGGTCTTCACCCGCGACTCCGTGCGGGGAGAGCAGATCGCCCGCGACCTGCTCCACGCGGGATGCTGTTTCGTGAACGATGCCGTCAAGAGCGACCCGCGTCTGCCCTTTGGGGGCATTGGAGACTCCGGGTTCGGCCGCGAACTCGCGCAGCCCGGGATCCGCGAGTTCGTGAACATGAAGACAGTCGTCGTCGAGGAGTGAGCGGGAAGATTGGTGCCGCCCAAACGCCTATAGGTCATGGTATCAACTGCATGGCGGAGCCCGGTCACGTCTCTACTCCGGGGCTTTGACGGCGATCGCCATCGCTCTTGCTCCGATCGACACCATGGCCCTGCACCGATTCCTTTGTAGGTTCCTTCTTCGCGACTATCATTTGGGGTCAGTGCCTAGGAACTCACATGGTCTCTGGGCAGCTTTCTCGGGACAATCGAAGTGGGATCCTGAGTGCCAGCAAGACTTCGTTCCGTGCAAGCCCACCATCGAAGTCACCCACACGATCTGCGACAGTTGTCAGCGCCAGCACCTCCCAGACGGCGAATGAGGCAGCGGAGTGACCCACGATCCCGACCCAGATCTGGTCGCTGCCCTCGGCGAATCCCCTCTGGTCGAGCTCCGAGTGAAGGGCTCCCGGTTCCTCGCTCGGATCCACCCCGCCCACGATCGAGACGATCTGGGCCGCGCACTGGCGCGCGAGCGCAGCGAGTTTCCCGATGCGACCCATCACTGCTTCGGGGCGCGGCTGCTCACCGAAGATCGCTCCGATGACGATGGGGAACCGGGGGGCACCGCGGGTCCACCGATCTTGCGGGTCCTCGAAGGGGCGGACGTGCGGGGAGTTTGCTGTATCGTCACGCGCTACTTCGGGGGGACGAAGCTCGGAACCGGGGGACTGATCCGAGCCTACGGCGATGCGGCACGCGAGGCGATCGCCGTCGCTCCGAGGTCGACGTCGTGGCGCACCCTGGCGCTAGAGGTCGCCGTTGACTTCGCCGATCTCGGTACAGTCGAGGGGATCCTCAGGAAGCACGATGCCGTGATCCTCGGGGTAAGGCGGCGATTCGAACCGGAGCCGGTCTTGATCTTGACCATCAAGGAGAGTCGCGCCCCGATGGTCATGGAATCGCTCCGCGATGGGACATCGGGGAGAGCCCGAATCGACCTGCTCTGAAAGAGTTTGAAAGAGACGGAAAGAGATGGGGCCCCGATGCTCGGATGGTGGCGAAATCGAAAGCGTCAGAAGCTCCTCTCCACGCCGCGAGCCCCGCTCTGGGATGAGGTGCTCGCGACCCTGCCCTTCGCCGGGGGGCTCACGGACGGTGAACGGAGTCATCTGATCGACTTGGGTCGAGTGATCGCGGAGGAGAAGCGCTGGGAAGCGTGCGGGGGACTCGAGCTCACGGAGGAGATGCCGATCACGATCGCGCTCCAGGCTTCGCTCCTTATCCTCTCGATCGACCACGAGTATTTCCGCACCGTCGAGTCAGTATTCATCTATCCATCGACCTACATGCGACCGGGACACATGCGGCCTCCTGAGGATCAGCTCCAGGCGATCCTCGGTGAAGCGTGGCTCGGAGGGCCGACGGTTCTCGCCTGGGACGCGGTGCGCTCGGGCGCCTACCACCCGCACGACGGGCGCAACTTGGTCTTGCACGAGTTCGCTCACAAGCTCGACATGCTCGATGGTCTCCTCGATGGGACCCCTCCCCTCGATCGCAGAGAAGACTATGCGCGCTGGCGCACCGTGCTCACGCGGGAGTTTGCCGCTCTCGAAGTTGCGGTCGGTCGCGGCCGAAAGACGGTGATCGATCGGTATGGAGCGACCAACCCCGCAGAGTTCTTCGCCGTGGCGACAGAGACCTTCTTCGAGCAGTCACAGAAGCTCAAACGCGACCATCCGGAACTGTATGAAACGCTCGCGGGATACTATCGGCAGGACCCCGAAGCGCGTCCGCGCATGAAGAGCCACTTCGGATAACGTTCAAGGTCGCCGTGTTCGAAGTCGCAGGGAGGAACCGATGGCGGAGTGGGATGCCGAACTGGAGATCACTCCCGATCTCGTGCGTTCGCTCATCGAAGCACAGCACCCGGATCTCGCGGGGATCGAGCCAGAGCCGTGGGGAGAAGGATTCGACAACGCAGCATTTCGGGTCGGGGAGTGGCTGTTTCGTTTCCCTCGTCGGACCTTTGGTGGCGAGGCGATGGCGGTCGAAGTGGAGTGGCTTCCCCGTCTCGCGGCGGAGCTGCCCTTCCCCATTCCGGCTCCCGAGCGATCGGGGGCTCCGGAGGGGGGGTATCCCTGGCCGTGGGCGGGATACCGCCTGATCGCGGGAGGACCGCGGATCGCGCGCGTCTCTCCACCGACCAACGCCGGGCGCTCGCCGAGCCACTCGCGGATTTCTTGCGCGCGCTGCATGGGATCACGGTCCCCGAGGAGGCGCCGGGCGATAGCCTCGGTCGCCACGAGCACACCCGCCGCGCTCCGAGGGTGATCGATCGTCTTCGCGCACTCGAACGTTCGCCTTTGATCGAAGCCGCCATCTCTCGAACGGAAGAGTTGGCAAAGACTCCGCCTTGGGCTGGCGAGCGCGTCTGGGTCCACGGCGATCTGTACGGTCGTCATCTCCTTTGTGGAGCAGACGGTGCCCTCACGGGGATCATCGATTGGGGCGACATGCACGCAGGAGATCGGGCTCTCGACCTCTCGATCGCCTGGTCATTCCTCCCGCGCCAGGCCCATGCAGACTTCCTTGCGCGCTACGGACCCGTCGACCGCGATACGTGGGCGCGGGCCCGCTTTCGCTCACTCCACTACGGCCCGTTTCTGATCCTGTACGGCCAAGACGTCGAGGATCCTGCCATCGAGGAGGTCGGGCGGCTGGCGATCGAGCAAGCGATCTGACCGATCGAAACTCCGCTCAACTGTGAGCCGGAGTCATCCCGGCACTGGTAACCACCTCCGCCATCGGAGAGGATCGGGGCTGTATCCCTTGAGTCTCGGTGGGTTCGCTCAACCTTGCCGAGACTTTTCGCACTCGCAGTCGGGCAACCTGCGCCCCTGTTGAATCGTCAGAAGGAGAGGTGGACTCGTGTCTCGAAGCTCCCTTTGCAAGCTGGCCGCACTGTCGCTCGTGTGGGTCGCGGCCACAACCACGCCGGCGCTCGCTCAGCCGGTCAATGATCTATGTAGTGGTGCAATAGAGGTCTTTTGCGGCGATGTGATCATCGATTCGACCACGACTGCGAACCCAGAGTCGCTCGGGACTTGCGGCACTTCTGACGGAAGCGCCGGCGCAGTGTGGTACCGATTCGTCGGAACCGGGGAGGAAATCGTCCTCTCGACCTGCGGGACCGCGACCAACTACGACACCAAACTTCGCGTCTACACAGGTGGCTGCGGGGTTCTGACCTGCGTCGGCGGGAACGACGATGACAACACCTGCCCGCAAGGGCTCAGTTCGAAGGTCACGTTCATCTCCGCCCTCGCGGTCGAGTATCAGATCCTCGTCCACGGCTTCAGCGGAAACTCGGGCACCTACGAGCTTTCGGTCACCTGCGTGCCGCCACCGGCCGCCGATCCGAATGACCTCTGCGTCGATGCCACTGTGATCACTGCCGGCACCGTGACCGGCAACACGCTCGGAAATGACACCGACGGGCAGTCGAGCTGCGGCAACTCCGACCTCTCACCCAGCGTTTGGTATCGCTTCGTCGCGACCGCCGACCTCACGCTGCGCGCGCGCACCTGCGGGAGTTTTTACGACACCGTGGTGTCGATCCACTCCGGGTGCCCTGGCGATCTCACCACCGAGATC